>JAQURW010000063.1 GCA_028715425.1 Candidatus Omnitrophota bacterium | reverse complement strand
AGCAAATGACACCCTTTAGTATATCATATGTTATATTAGTAGTCAAGAAGAACTCCCCCGTAGGAATTTGCTACGCAAATTCCATCCCTCTTTAGCAAAGAGGGGGTTGAGTTTTAAAAGAACCTTAACGTTGTGTCCCACTCTTTATTAAAGAGTGGGAGTGTGGGGGAGTTTTTATATTGTATTACGCCGACTGTATGAACGAAAGGAGTGTCTTATGGAGCCGCTCGAGCTCTGCCTTATCGATTATAGTGATAGGCTTAAGAACGAACGGTATGGCGTTTGCCAGTTCTTCCGGGTGGTCGATCTGGCGCATAAGATCGGCTGCCGAGACCTTAAGCTCGTTAATCGCGATCATCCGGTGGATCTGGAGTAACACCTCTACTGCGCGCGATTTATCCGTCTGATGCAGGGCCCGGAGCGCCGCGAGTATGCCTTCAAGGTGTACGAACTCGGTGTTTTCTTCGGGAAGCTGGAACAGGAGCATCTTCGCGTTTGGCGACTGGTTGGCGATCTTGGCGACCAATTCAGGGCTCGTGACCGCAACGTCGACTATATAACGCGGGTCTTGCGCGTATCTCTGGACCTCTGTCACAAGGTCCATCTTTCCCTTCACGATCTCGATACGCTCGTGCATGTTAGGCGCATGACGGTACAATTCTTTCAGTTCATTGGCAAGTTTCGTGACAAAATACTGCCGGCCGACCCTGGCGTTGGGGGGTAATAGATCGGCCGGTATAATATGTATAAGGACCTTCTCTTCCTCGACTGCCGGCAATAATTTGGCGTTCAGCTTATGCATGTCAGCCATGTCCTTCTCTGTCTTGGCGATGGTGTTCGCGTCCTCCTCCGATGCGCGCAGGCCCGTATGTTTATATATTATTTCGTTGATGTCCTTTTTAAGACGGGCTATCTCTTTCTCGTCTTTGATCTCTGCCTTGGTTAGCTCAGGGATATGGGCTATTTTATTCAAGAGCTTTGAGCGATTTTCGCATTCAAGCTGCCTGACGTCACGTCTGAGCTGGTACGTGCCGGGAACCGACCCGTCAACGAGAAGGCCGAGGGCCCGCAACATCCTGACCTCAAGATAGACAGTAGACTGTTTAAACGTTTCGTCGCCGCTCTCGCTTTTAAAACGTAACGGCACAAGGTCGCGCCTGACGGATAGGTCTGTCTTATTGGCAAGATCATAGTTCTCTGCCAAGGTGAAGATCGCGTTACGGATGTTGCCGCCATTTCCATACATCCTGGCGGCGTCTTCTTCATCACTGACGCCGATCTGCAGGAACTCGGCTTCTGCTGTTCTGCCGGCTTCTATAGTCGGGGCATACATGTCTTTGGCGTACTCTTTGAACATGCGATGCGTGGTAAAGTAACCCAGGCCGATAGTTAATGATTCGCGCATTATCTGATACCAGCGCTCTTTGTGTCCGTAAAAGATATCGATCAGGCCCAGTTCGTGATAGGAGTTGTCCTTGATAGCTAAACTGCCGCAATGCGGGCATTGCAGGGGCTGCTCCCCTGATGGTGTCGACCATACGTGCGGCCGGTGTCCTTTCGGCGGAAGTTTGTCTGAGTAACAGAGCGGGTTCATGCACTCGTGTATCGTCCTCTCCCCCGATATCTCGGGGACCATGGTCAGGGGACTGGAGCCGGCCTCTGATCCTTTCTTTTGCGTGCCGGCTGCGTTTGTGTACCGCCATTCTCCGACGAGGACATCCCGAAGGTCTTCGGGAGTCATTATCGGGAATACGCCTTTTAATACACCGTGATGGCGAGCCTCCATTACCCAGCCGTCCATAACGCTCACGCTCGGTTTTCCGGCGAGCTCAAACTTCATGCCGCTTGTTCCGCTGGCTTCTTCGGGGGGCAAAGGGTTATTGAGCGCGATGTTAGCCATTTTTATGACGGATTTCGCGACTTGAGTGTTATAGTTCTCAATAAACAATAATTTACCGCCCAACTCACGGTCGTGCTTGGCTACATGCAATATTCTCTGAAGTACGTCTTTGCCGCCCGGGTCATCCCGATGGGCCTTTCCCATAAAGATCACCTGGACCTTTCGTCCGGTTTGAGCCTCAACTTTACGTATTATTGACCGCAGCACTTCAAGATGTTCGTCTTTCAGCATTTCCAGTAGAAAATCAGGGCGCTTATATTTGGCCATGCGCCTTCCAAATACAATATGAAAGGCATCTTTGTCAAGTTTTACCGGACTGCCGTTATCGATGGTATGCGGCAATAACCGGTTTTTGGTCTCGGCGCTTCGTGCGAACAGGTCTTCGAGTTCCCGGATACCGTTCTCCTTCATGTCCCGATATACGGTTTCCATCTCCTGGTCGGATACCTCTGCCGTTAATGCCGCGGCATCATCCATTGAAATATTATCAAGGGTGACCGTGTCCTGAATCGCCCCTCTTTGTTTTAATAAAGCCAGCTTCGTTTCAAGAAGTTCGGTCATTTCTTCAGGCTGGTAATAACCCCGGTGAACGGCGTTGGTGATGTTGACAGCCAGGGGCCGATCGACGCCGTAGTTCTGTTTCGCGGCGGCATTGCTGTCTTCATACATGCCTTTTATGAATTTTGATCCTCTGCATACATTCGCATGCTGGTCTGATACGCCGTTAAAGAACCGGGCGAATGTGAGAGCGAATTCTGTCATGTCAAAAAGACCGTCATGAACAATCGGCGCCGCGGCGATGTCGCACAATTCCGCGCCGAATGTCCGGAGGTACGGAGCGAGAAAACTATTGGCGAGCCACACAGGAAAAACCTGGTTACCTGCGGGGACCGGTGTATGCGAGGTGAAGCCGACCGACTGGCGTACGGCCTCGAGCGTCTGACGGAAGGTCAGGCCCAGCCGCTGGCGTTCTTCGATCGGCATTGTGTGAAGCCCTTCAAGGGTATAGTAGTTCTCCACACCCTTCAGGTTGTTCAAGATCTGCAGCTTTTTTAAAAGCATATGGCGCGCTTTTTCCAGGATGGCGAACGCGACATGGCCTTCGTTCAGATGGAGCATTTTGGGTTCGAGGCCGAGCGCCCGTATGAAACGTTCTCCCGCGACGCCGACTATGTATTCCTGCGCGATGCGGATCGATGAATTGGACTCATAGGTCCTGTCGAGCATGGTGCGGTATTGCGGGTTTTTGTTGTTCTCACGGATATCGGTCGTCAGAAAAAGACCGACGGTCCGGCCTGCCTGCAGTTTCCACGCCTTTACAAAAATAGTGGGGGCGTCAGGCATGGGCAGTTCGATAATGATTTCGTTGCCCCTTTTGTCTTTCGCAATTTCGCCGAACTGCTCAATAATGACCCGTTCATATTCCTCATCCTGGTAGCGGTCGTTTTCCCGGATCTTTTGCGTCAGGTAGCCCAATTTATAAAAGGGGCCCACACAGACAAAGGTGTTTGCCGGCAGCAGGTCGCTCGCGGCCCTGGCATGGTCTCCGGCGAGCGCGCCCAAACCGCCCGCGAAGAACGGCAGCTGGTGCGTGAGCGCGTATTCCATGGAATCGTAAGCGATGACTTCCCTCTTTTTGAGGCCCAGGGACTTTTTAAACTCCTGATTTTCGGCGGTGCCTTGAAGGTACACGCGATAACTTTGCAGAATGTCTTGTACGGCCGTGACATTGATCGTTGCCGTGTCTTGATAGAGGGCCTCGGCTTTATCGTGCAATTTTTTGAAATTTGCATCCCACATGAAGGCCATATTTTTTCTAACCGCATTGATCTCATACAGCATTTTTATGATCTTGCCGACTTTAGCAACGCGCGTTCTGTAGAGATCGTCATGATGAGGAGCGCCGATATCCGTTGGGTGCAGGAGATGCTGCAATTCGTCATTTTCCAGCACAGAGGTGCGTAATTCCCCGCGGTCGTCGGGACTTCCCATCATATACTTGAGGAAAAAATGACCGATGTAAATACAACGGTCCCGGTATCCCGCATGGGCGATATTGGAATGATCAATATTGCCGCGCCATCCGAGGGCAGGCTCATTGAGCGCTATTCTGAATTTTACCGGGCCTGCGCGGACTTGGTTACTTTCCCGTCCCATCCAGGCCGTAAGATTAGCTATCTCGACAGCGGTGAACAATTTTGTGATAGGGACATCAACGCCTTTATAGAGCGCTAACGGCAACGCTTGCCCGTTTAAAGCGTCGAGCAATGTATCTCTGTTCTCGACCCACATGACCCGATATGCGGAAATCTTGCCGGGCTCCGTTCCGCTTTGAGGACGTTCGTATGCTATCTCGATTACCCGTCCGTCACGGATGAGATCATCAAGAATGCCGTTCGAGTCCGGCGCGTCTTTGCCTCTCATGTCGCGGGGGTTGCCGCTCCGTGCCGTTACCGGGTTTGAAGCAGCTTTGGTGATCACCAGGCCGGGAATAGATGGTTTGCCTCCCGGAAGCGCTTCTGCCTCTCGCGTACCCTCTCTCGGAGATACGGTCGCATGATACAAGGTGCCGTCATGTTCAAAATGCACGATAACCGTGCCGTCAGACTCAAGCGTCAGTTGTGTCGCTAAGGTATCGATAGATCCCCATTGTTTTTCGATGAGCTCCAAAAGAGGCCTGTTGTTCCTTAACAGGTCAAGCAGAGCGCCCTGAAAATGGTCTGAGTTTGTGCGGAAACACTCTGCGATGACCGGGATCGCCATCAGGAGTTTCAGGTCGAACTTGCTATGGTCTTCAATGGCGGCCAACTCCGCGGTCGGCGATGATTCGGCATTCAAAATATGCGGCGCGAGTTTTGTGTTATCGCCGCGTACCGTGTGCGGAACGTCGATGCCGTAAACGGTACTGTTCAATAGAAATACCGCTGCGATGATAATGTTTATATACTTGAATCGCCTCATGTGTCTCCTTCTCGTTACGCGCTCCAGAGCACTTGCCGTCTGCGGTTCAACTCGTCTTGCGGGTTGAACGGCTTGGCCGGCAATTTGATCAGGATTTTCTCGATGATGAACTTGAAGAGGCTCACCACCGTCTTAATGTCAGCCGCTTCTTCGGCGCTCATCGGCAACAGTTTCTTTAAGTCGTTTATATTCTTAACCGAGTCGCCGGTAAAGAGATTGACCACATTCTGTAATGCCTGCGCATACGTATTCTCGGGTTTCATGTCTGCCTGCGATATGCAGGCCAGCATGACCGAAAGGCCTTCCAGTTCCCTGGTATAGAACCACCCCTTCTTATCCCCTGTGCTGACGAGCGTGCGTATGAGCATATCGGGTATTGCCGGGACACGAGCGATGCCGGCCAATCTCTGCAGGGCCGTTTTGTCCGCATCGTTCGAGCTCGAACTTAATGTCCTGATCTCCTCATCGGTCATCCAGGCGACCTGCACCATATTGGTGTCGACCGCGAAATTGTTCCACCGGTCGAGTGTGGCTATCTGAACGTCGACGCCCAAGACCTTGGACAGGAATTCTTTTTCCGCCTTGATGCGGCCTTCGTAATCATCCTGGCCTGACGTCCGGTACAGCGCGTCTGCCTTTGCCTTGGTCATGACGATCTGGATGCCTTTGGTGCCCAGCGCGCTCTGTATCCTTCCGCCCTTAACGAATTCCTGGACACCTGCCAGGGTCCCGTAGGCGATGGCCGATTCGGGGGTATTGGCGTACGTGACCTTGACCTTTCCTTTGCCCGTGAAAAGTAATGTGCCGTCACGGACAGTCACGATGAGCGGTAACGCGGTAGATTCATCCAATGTCCCTAATCCTTTGAACATGGCCCTCTGTCTGGGCGATGTCAGTCCGACGGTGACTTTGCCGGATATCCGTTCTATCGCCGCGTACCGGCATCCTGCCGGCGGGGTTATTTTGTTAAAACCCGTCTTTTCGGTGTTGATCGTGACGATATCATGCGATAACCCGTCTTGACGCAGGGCCACGATCCTTCCGTTGACCAGTTCAAGTTCGGTTGCCTGATCGATCCGGGGCGTAAGGCCGACTTCGGATGTCTCGGGCCTGTCGGTCTTCTCCAGTATCACCGGGCTTTCCTTTTGGGCCGTTTCGACAAAGGTATTGAGGTTGGCCTTGTCCATATCATTTTCTTTTAACGGTTGTATCTGCGTGTAGATCGTTG
Organism: Candidatus Omnitrophota bacterium; assembly: GCA_028715425.1. GTDB lineage: Bacteria > Omnitrophota > Gorgyraeia > JABMRN01 > JABMRN01 > JAQURW01. The sequence goes on along the minus strand of JAQURW010000063.1, from coordinate 5,756 downwards.
CCTCTTTTCCTGTCATTGTCGTCAGGATGTAATTACCGGCATGGGCCGATATGAAATGTTCACTGCCGGCCTCAAGCACCCGTGTCTCTGGCTTGCTATGGCTGTCATACGTCGTCATCTCGACGGACCCTTCCGCTACATACAGGACGTGCGCCCGGCCGGCAAGAGGGCTCATGGCCTTCATTCTATGGCCGGCCTGGATCGTGTATTTGAACGTCGTGAACCTGTCGGTTTTTCCGACGATCTCGAACCGCTCAGGCTGGCTTGCTCCAGGCGATGAAAGGAGCCGGGGGGCGAATTCCAGGCGGCTTATATCGGTCACCTCAAGGGCCTTGGCCTTTTCGGCGGTCTTAAGCCAGTCCATGGTCTTGGCGAGATCATTCTCCCCCATGGTGCTCAGATCCTTATTGAGACGCTGGCTGTTCACGACCTGAAAAACTTCGGTCCGCATATCACTCGGTTTTGTGATAACAGCAGGCATCTCATGTTCAAGGATCTGCCGTACGCCATCGAACCGTGAATTTACACGTTTCTCCGCCTGTATGACAAGCTCACGTATCTGATCCTTGGTCATGCCGATATACTGCAGTCTGTCGAGGAACGAGATGGTCCCGTTCTTGTCTTCTTCGGGCGTAACGGCTTTTACTTCGTATACGCGCACCTTTCCGTATGCGTGCGGGATGAACGCCGGGACGATATATGCCTTCCCTGCTTCAACCTCGACTTCATTCAGCAAGCCCAGGACATCGGTCACAATGCTGCCATTGATCGTTTGAGGGACACCCCTGATCACGTTTGCCAGCTGTTCGGCCGTCACGTTTTCCTTGATCCCAAGGTAGGCCTTTCCGTTCTCAAGCGGCACGATCATTTCCTGGAAATTGTGCATCTGCAGCGACAACGGTTGCGCCGATGTCAATACCTTGGCCGTAAGGCCAAGCGACGGACCGTACTGTGCTATATGATCGACGCCGAAAACCTGTTCGGGCCATAATCTGGCGATCGCATCAATGGAAACGGGGACTATGGTGTCATCGTCTAACGTTATATTGACCATCCCGTTGCCGAGCAGTTGTTCCGAGACCTGCGTGGTGTTGATCAGATTCTTGAGCCACGCATCGAACAGTGCCGCAGGTGCCTGTTGAACATACAGATTCTTGAAAAAATTCATCTGCGTTGCCGTAAGATTGGCGATGATATAATCGGCCCGTTCTTCTACGGGTATTCCTTTTTTCTCCAGTGTGTAGCTCCGGGAGATCGGCTCACCCCATGTGTACGGGGTCGCCCGTTCGGCGCCGCAGACGCCGAGATTGAACGCGGGTTTGCACTCGATCGGCTCATTATTGCGGAGCATACGTTCGGCGACAACCTGGATAGCTCGTTGATATGCAGTGTCGATCGCGTTTTCTGGAGCGAGCGGCAATGTCGTGGCCTCTTTTGTGTTTTCCCCTTTTTGTATTGTTCCGGATATCCGGCGTAAAAGCTCGCCCATGGTGTTCATATCCATGTCGCGGTAGGTTTTTACCAGGCTCGGCATGATCTCGGCGAGAGCCGGGCTGAAATTGACCCACGTAAAGTGTTTCGTCATATCGCTCTTGTCATTAGCCGAAACCTGGATCAGATCTCCGTCGGCAGGTATATGAAAGCTCAGTTTTACCTGACCGTTTACGTCATGCGCCTGGCATACGGTCTGGGCCCTTTTAGGCTCGGCTTTTGCGCGCGCGGTCACGCCGTTTATTTTGTTGTCCATTTTTTCTTTGACGCTTGCGTATTCACCCGGTGAGAGCTTGCAGAGCGGGCCGAAAATGCCCATCAGGGTATCGCGATCTAAGCCCGGCAATCTCATTTGCACCAGTTGATCGAAATCGATACTGAAATCATCGAACGAAGCGGATCTTGTCAGAGGGATCATCCTGTCGAAAGTGCCCGGAAGGGCAAGGGTATATTCCCCTTTATCGACAACATGGAGCAATGTCTTGGTGCAGACGGCTTCTTCGTTATAGATGTCGATCACCTGCAGGAATCGGCCTTCGGTCACCTGTTTTATATCGAGTTTTTTGCCCTGAAAATGGCCGAACCCTGTTGAGGAAAATTCGGTCGTTCCGGGTATCATCGTATTGACAAACACGGTATGGTGGTAGGTACTGACCGCACCGTTCGCGGTGGCGTCCTTGAGGGCATCCGGGGTCGCTACCAGACCGTGAAGCATGATATAGGCGACCATGTTATCTATCTCTGTCCCTGTCTGATCGGTATACTTCAGGGCCTCGACCATCTCTCCTGCCATTTTTGCGATAGCTTCGCACCCTCGGTTGAATATGCCGACTGCGCCTTCCCGGTCGGCACGCGCCAGGTCTTTGCCGGCCTCGAGATACGTGAGCTGACGGTCGCGGTTTGTTTTTCCGGCAGACGGTTCGATATGGCCGAGCATCGTGTCCTTGTCCGTAACGGACAAGGAGGCGGCTTCCCGTATGCCGCGGCTTAAGGCGGATGTAATAAGGATAACATTCGCCGAGATGCGCTGGAGGGCATAGGCAGTGTTCCCGTCCTTAAGCGAGAGCGCGAAATTTATGACGCCGCTATAAAACTGCGAAATGTTTTTGTCTAATGCCCGGCGCTCTGTCTCCCCTGCTGCCGTGTAATATTTGATCAGTATATTGGAGAGCGTTGCCAGTTCCGTGGTTTTATTTGCCTTCGAAGTCTTGAATATCATGAGCGCCTGTTCCACCTTTCCGGCATCGATATTCGCAAGGATGATATTGTCGTCGAGCGATGCCGTGACCGCGAAGGGTGTGCCCGAAGACGCGAAAATGCCGGGGGTCGCTGCATTTTCATCGATAATGGCCGGTACCGCCGGTGCGGATTGGGCGTTCTTTCGTGCTGCGGCCTCTGCGGCGCGAGTTTTGATGTTATCCTCGAATATCGTTTCCATACCGGTAATAAGCGGAGCCACGAACGAGGTTTGTATGCCGTTCTCTACCGAGGCTGGCGATACCGTTCTGTCGCGCATGCGGGTATGAAGATTTATAAATGTATCAGGATTGCCAAAATGAGGGTTCTTATAAACCGGTGCGCAGCCGGGGTCAACAGGAGCTTTAAGCCAGTCTTGATATGCCTTGGCCCTGTCGAACGCCGGTTCTTTTGCGAGCTTATCGTCAAGCTCTTTTTCTATCCATGCTTTAACGTCATCCATTCCGCCCATTTCCAGGGCGGCGCTGTTGGGCCCGATGTAACACAGCCAATCTTCCAATCCCTGGCTCATATCCTGAACATTTTTCGGGATACTGGTATGTACCCAGTCGTTTTCAAGATCCAGGACAGCGCGGACCGATTTGAACGCGAACACGCGTTCGCCTCCGGTAACCGTATCAGCGGTACAATCGTACAGGACAGAATCTTTTTTTAGCGTGACATTCCCTAAGACGCTATCGACAATAACGGCATTGTCGATGTTTGCTTTTCCGTATATCTTTGTGTGGATCAGGACACTGTTACGGATACTTCCGTCGTCCGGATAGATGCAATCTTCCCCGACAATGCGGTTCCCCCATTTGTCCGGCAATACATCTTCGATAGCGGCGAGTACGCGGGCAAAATGCCCGTCATGAGTATTGTCAGCGACTTGATGAAACGCCTCACGGGCTTTTTTGAGTTGTCCCATGTCCCCCCAGTAGAGGCCCTTTCCAAAACTTATAACTTTCATACTTATGTCCTCGTGCGGCGATTTCCCTTTAAGCCGGTTTATTTCCGCTTTAAGCGCTATGCACATGGCGCGGAAGGATCCGGGAGTTCCGCCGCATTGGGCGTCGTTTTCCTCTACCTTCTTCGTAAAATTTGCGTCCTCAGCAAATGCTTTCCATTCCGCATCCGTATAGGTCAGGCCTTCGACTAATATCCCGTCGACATCGAGCCATTTTGTCGCAAAGGCTTCTGTCCCGAAGACATTAATCAGAGCCTGAAGGAACGTATCGGAAAATGCCGGACTGCCGATATGGGCCAATGCCTCGGTATCTTGATCTGCCGGATTTTTTCCCATTGCTTTCAGGAGATCCGTCCTGGGCCTGCGTGAGAGCTGGTGGTAGTTGCCGTTTTCGTCGACGTAGAACCATTCTTTGTTCTTTGCTTTATCTTCGTCTACCTTCTCTATCGAAGAAAACCTGACGATATCGGCATCCTCTAAATTCATCGTTTCCGGCGTAAGCTCATACATATCGTTTGCCGATATCTGCGGTTCGTCGCCCCATTTAAAGGCCAATCCTTTAAATCCGAGCCTGTCCAGGTGCTGCGCGACAAGGGTCCAGGTGTAAAGCGAGGCTTCCCCTGCTGAGAGCCATTCGGCGTTCTTATCGGTGCGTATCAACATAGGCGACATAGGCTTAATGCCGAACTCGCGCTCAGTAATCGGTGTAAACCGCGTTCCCTGCCCCGGCATCATGATAACGAGACCGACATTTCCCTCACGCTGAATCGTGCGGTTGGGCGCAAAACATTTAAGCAGAAAATCAACGATGCCCAGGACCTGACCGCGCCTGTTTTTCATCTTTGGTTCGGGATTGGTTTCGCCGATCTTATGGGTGATCTTAGGTGTCTGAAAAGTTTCTTCCACAATCGTTTCATCGGCTGCGTTGGTAATCGCTCCGACTTGTTGTGCCCCCTGTCCGCTTCGAATGATTCCCTGCAGTTCACGGTAGTTTTCAAGTCTGAACGGTTTGGCTTCGGCGAACCGGGCTATAAGATCCGATATGGCGGACGTGTCGTAGCCTAAATCGGCATTAATGAACTTCTCCTCCAGTTCTTCGGGTGAAACGCCGGCCTGCTGATAGGCATCCTTATAGGCATTCCACTTTTGCCAGGTCCTGAGACCATTGCGGCCTATATCCTTGCGTTGTATGATATCATCATCAGATACGCCATCATCTTTCAATTTCTGGACATTAAAAATATCTATGTGGGCCAGTTCGTGACGGGCGAGTATTTCAAGATAATCTATTTTGTCGAGTTTACTCTGTGCTTGGAGACGTTCATATATATAGAGGTCTATATGGGCCTGGAGTTCCTGGTGATTGGTTGCAGCGCCTCCGCGGCCGGGTCTGACGCTTGAGGTCAGTAAGTGCTTCTTATTTTGCGCGTTAAAAGCGCGGACATTTTCTACGAACTCCGGGTGCACTACAAAATAAAACTCTCTTTTTTCTATTTCTTTGAGCCTGCGGTCAAGACCGAACCGCTGAATGCTGTCGCTGAACATACCGTCCAATATCCGCGCGTCCTGAACCGAAATAATATCGCCGTTATTGGCCGCTACGCCGACGGTTTCGAGAAGCGACGGGGATAATGTTTCTTTATTTCCCGTCACAACGCCTGAATGTTCCAGGTCTTTTGCGTTCAAGCCGTTAACCCGGGTAATCGAGGTGTCCGAAAGGTCAACGCTCGCCCAGTCGGTGGCGTTGCCGTAATCGTTGAATCGGAAATCTTTGATCTTTGTCTTCCACGCGATGATCGCGCTGATGACTTCGCCGTTCATGCCCTCGTCGATCATTGCGTAACCGTCGTTATCGGCTTTTACCGTTACGACAGCATGTTCGATCGTGTGGCTGACATATGCTGCCGCCAGCGAACGCGGATTGTCCTTTAGAAACTCGAGCAAAGACTTATCGTTTGCTTTGATCCGGTATCCTCTGCTTAAGATGACGTTGACAATCCCGCGTTTGTGGACGTGCTTGGATTCGGCGTACTTTGCCCCTACGACCTTGGATATGTCG
>JAQURW010000249.1 GCA_028715425.1 Candidatus Omnitrophota bacterium | reverse complement strand
GCTTTCGATCATATAGACCTTCGGCATAGGGAGCTTGGCCGATGCGGTCAGGCTCTCTATGACTTGATACAGTGCCGGATATTCAGCCTTCGGCACCTCACGCGCCCCGTACATGGCAAGGACTATCTTATCGCTGAACCAGTAACTGATGCCGTTCATAAGAAGGGCTATAATAAAGGCAATATACGCCCCTTCTCTGCCGCCGACGAGGCCGCCGATCAAGATCAAAAGAAGCGTCAATAGGATCAATAAGATCCCGGTTTTTAAATAATTCATGATACTTAATAATAGCACAAAAATCTAACATGTCAATCGTTTTAGGATTGGCTCTATTGTCATTCTCAGGATGACGGTGCTGTATTTTTGCCGCGCTGTTACTTTTTCATTGACGGATGATTTAGTTATATACTATAATACCTCACAATAATTAAATAAAGGGGGTCCGAATGACTAAAAAATGTTTCATCGTTATCATTGCCCTGTTCGCTATCGTTTCTTTCCTCAAAACCGAAAAGGCCTTTGCCGGCGCATGGACAACGCCAAAGAACAATCTTTATACGGAATTTTATAATAAATATTCGGTATCCGATGAGCGATTTTTGAACAATGGTGACCGCATTAAACTCGGCTGGGACCCGCAATTTAACCGCGATAAAGGAGCCAAATCGTACGCGTACGATTTCGAATGGAAAAACGAATACGGTCTTGCGGACTGGTTCGATCTTCTGTTCACCCTGCCGTTCGAATGGGCAACCTATAAGGAATTCAACCGCGACCCGTCCTGGACCGAATATACCCGGAAAAGTCATGATATAAAATATGTCGTGATCGGGGCAAAGGCCAGGCTTACCCAGGAACCGTTGGTCGTCAGTTTCCAGACATTAGGTTATATCGGCCACCCTGAGGCCAACAAGGTGACTCCCGGCATTCAGACAGGTGATTCAAGGATCGAACTGCGGATGCTTCTGGGTAAAAGTTATAAGCTGGGCCGCTTGCCGGCATATTCCGGGTTTGAGACCGGTTACCGGTTCCGCAGCATGGAAAAGATCCCTAACGATATGCCGATATTCGCGGAAACAGGCGTTGTGGTCATGGACTGGCTGATGTTGCAGGGAGAATTCGATAACTGGATATCGATGCCCAGCTATGACGGCAGCGGAGAGAGTTTCGGCATCATGCGCGTCGGCGTTATCTACAGCCCGACGGGTAAATTCAATCAATTTCGAAGCTCCAAAAGCCACATCAATATAGCCCTTCAGGGCGGCTGGCAGGTCTGGGGCAGAAATACGAACGCCGGTTATGAGATCGTTGCCAAGATTTCCACACAATTCGATATCCTGGACATGATCGAAGGGATAAGCACTTCAAACCATGAAAATGACCGGGACGTAAAGCATAACGGCCCGACATTTTTCGGCCGTAAAAACGACCGCGTGGTCACCCATAGCGGAGGAGAACCCACGGAATAATATCTCCACCAATAAAAGGGCCCCGAATTTTCGGGGCCCTTTGTGTCTCCGGACATCCGTCAGGTCTATTTAGTCAGCAATTGCGGCTCAAGATTCGTAGCAAGCTGGCCTGTAAACGTCAGCCCTTGCTGCTCTGTCTTCTGCTTAAGTATCTGCTCTTGAAGATCAATGGTCGCCTCAGTGTCAGGATTGCCGTCTACCGCGTTGTTGGTGGTATTGTTCTCAGGTGACGACATAAGCGACGCCCCGCCCAGCACCGGTTCTGTCCACGGCATGTCAGGCGGCAGATTGGCCGGCAGCGCCGGATACGTTATCTGATTCCCGTTTTGGGCATCATAGATCGGTATCTGAGAGCCGGATGATTTATAGGTCTTATTCCAATTAGGAGACCACGGGTTGGCCGGATCCGGTAACCCATAAAGATACCATTGCCCTGTCGTCGTATCGTGTTTGATAACGGCGGCGTTCTCATCGGTCGATTTCCAGGTGGTACCGTCCTGATACCAGACCTTCTGGTATACCCACCACAACTCCTGATGGTACGCCGGGTCATAATCATAGGTCGGCCTGACAAAATCACCCTGGAATTCGGTCGTCCTGCCGCCATAGATCTTCCTGACACCGGTCACGGTCGCGCCGCTATAGAAATAATTGTAGGTTGCGACCAGGGCCCCCTGCGCGTTATATTCATCGCGCACGGCGTCCTGGTTCGTGCCTGACCAGTATGCCCGGTAGATCCAAAGGCGGCTTCCGTCTGCCTCCAGTTTTGACCGCATGCGGCCGATGCCGGTACCGTTAAAGTTTTCGTCGTAGTACTTGTACGTCTCGCCGCCGGCGATCGCTTTCTGGTATACCCGGCCGTCCGACCAGTTCGTATACGTGACCAAGAGGCTCGAAAAAACGGGATTTTTCGGATCGGTGTAGTTGGCGACCGAATATCCGCGCTTCACCTTGATATTGCTGGTGCCGGTGTAGTACTCGTAGGCGTAGCCTGACGAGCCGTCCCCGTCGGGAGCAGCGAGCACCTGTTTATCAACGCGGCCGAGACCGGTACTATTCCAGTTCTCATTCAGATAATGATAATACACGTTACCCGAACCGTCCGCCGCCTGGAACGTGGCGGATTCAAGGAGCCCGGTGTTCTGGTAGTACGTATACTTTGCTGTCAGATTGCCGCTCGCGTCGAACTCGTACGTGATAAGAAGCGATGACAATACTGCGTTCTTCGGGTCGGCATAGTTGGCGCTGGCATAGCCGAGTTTCTTCTTGATCACAGCGCTGCCGGTATAGTATTCGTAATAATATCCGATCGCGCCGTCGGCATCGGCCTGCGACCTGACCTGTTTATCCACACGGCCGTAATCGTCGGTCAGGTCTGTCGGCGTCCCGTTATTATAGAACCCTTCGTTCATATAATGGTAATATACGTTGCCACCCGCATCAGCGGCAGTCATGGTCTTAGATTCAAGGAGGTTCTGACCGTCATTATAATAAGTATACTTCACGGTAAGATTGCCGGCCTGGTCGTACTCGTACGTGGTAACCCGCGTCCCCATGACCGGGTTTTTCGGGTCTGCGTAATTGGCGCTCGCATACGCGATCTTCTTCTTGGCAATACTGCTGTTGGTGTAATATTCATAATAGTAGCCGATCGCGCCGGTCGCATCCGCCACAGCCAGGACCTGCCGGTCTACACGGCCGTATCCCTGACTGTTGAAGTTCTCATTAAGGTAATGATAATACACATTGCCGCT
>JAQURW010000248.1 GCA_028715425.1 Candidatus Omnitrophota bacterium | reverse complement strand
CGGCCTGTCCCTTCTTCGCCAGTACGCTCGTTATCGCTGCCGTCAGGGTCGTCTTACCATGGTCTATGTGTCCGATCGTGCCGACATTCACATGCGGCTTGGTCCGTTCAAATTTTTCTTTTGCCATGTTAAGTCTCCTTTCTGTCTTGCGAAACTTAGCTTTTGCCCTTCGTCAAATCTTGGAGCCCTCGGACAGAATTGAACTGTCGACCCCATCCTTACCATGGATGTGCTCTACCAACTGAGCTACAAGGGCTTTCGTTTATCTCTCCACGATCTGGGCGATATAAGAATATTCCTTTACCCAGTCTTTTATGATGCCCAGGAGCTTCGAATTGTGGACATACACCGTGGCAGTTCCGATTTCCGAATGCCGTTTCAGGCCGCCTGTCCTGCGCGCCATAAGCACCGTCGTCTTCGAGAACTGCTCCGACGAAAGATCAAGAAAATGAGCCCAGTAATCGATCGCCTTTTGTACATCAACGTCCGGGTACGTTATCAGGGAAGCCCTGATCTTATCCGCCGGTACTCCGCAAATAACTTTCAAAAATTTGACAAAGATCTTGACAATGCCGGGATTAGAGTTCGAGAACCGTATCGAATGTTTGTGGTTTAACGTTCCCTCGGTCAGATAAAGGCCAAGCGCCATCGCTTTTAAATGTTCTTCTTCGGGTGTCAGCTTTTTCAAAACCTTGAACGGGTCCCCGCCCGGATTTGCCTTGAGGTAATTCGCCTCGCTGTGCGACCGGCGCTGGATGCCGTTCCTGATGAGAATATCCCGGATTTTTCTCGTCGAAAAACCTGTCCGTCCGGCTATATCTGATATAGAATGACCCGCAGTATAACGTTTTATTATATTCTGAGATTGCACGCGCACTCCACTGTAGGACCAGTTAGTACAGTACCTATGAAACAGATTTCAGCATTTTATCATAAATGAAACGTTTGTCAATAGTTTTCTGCAAATTTTTTAAAAAAATTTTCGGAGAACATACCTAACCATGGATAGATTTCGGGATAGCCTTACAGCGCCTTCAATATCTCCCGCTGCGATCGATTAAAATCGTCGATCTCCTTAAAATCGATCTTGGAGATGGCCAGGCGGTGAAGGCCGGCGCATATGGCGGTCATTAATTTTTCAAGAAGGCCGGAGGTATAAGACTCTGCCCTTTCGAGGTCGATGCCGTCAAAATCAGGGCCGATAATGCCGTGCGAAACAAGAAACCGCACCATTTCCGTGCGCGTCCTGACGATAAGCGGGTCTTCGGCGCCGAGCTCGAAATTGGTGCACAGTCTTTTATCGTTGAGGAGCGCGCTCCCCACGACAATGACCTTCATTTCGTCGACGACCGGGCCTTTCATGCCCTCCATGTTATCGTTACCGATGACGATATACGAGGCGGCATCCGGGCGCATCGTAAGAAATTCGTTTACGACATCTACCTGCTTCCGGCTGATACACTCGACGAATATTTTCGGATATAACGCGGGGTTCGCCGAAACCTGTTCGCAGGCCTCGGCGAGCATGTCCTTCAAGTCACTGTCAAGATAATGTTTGACGCGTGTCGCGAGGGCGTACTTATCGCTGAAAATACTGCCTCCCTTTTGTCCGATCTTTTGCTCTTCATTGACCATGGCGGCATCAGCGGCCTTTGGCATAAGGAATATGTTCATGACGCCCCGCCGCATGGAATCCGTTAAAACGCGGATATCCTGGCTAAAGCGCAGATTACCTGACGGATCAAGAATATCCTGTAAACCGTACAAAAGCCTCTCGCCTTTCAGCCCAAGGACATCGGCATTGTACCGCATGAGCGCCTCTTCGCTCGGCGTCAGTGCCCGCGTCTTCATCATGAGCTCGCCCAATTCCCTGATGATGGTATCAGCATCCTTCTTATCGGTATCCTTGATCTTCATTAAGGCATTCCTCGCATCCTTACCGGCGCCGCGGGCCGCCGTGTGGTTCGTCAGTATGCTGTTCTCCGGCAATCCCATGATCTTCATGAGGTCCTCATGCCGAAGACCTTCGGTATATTCGTGAATCAGGGCCAGCGGATGCTCTATAAGCGCTATATTAAGGTATATGATCTTATTATGCGCCGCATCCGTGCCTGCAACTCCCTGGACACTTCCGTTGTGCGCAAGGGCCATAACCCGGTCGACACCCGAGAACAGCCCCTTAAGCTTCGGTAGTATGCTATCAAGATATTTTTGCACACCCTCATACTGCGGCCTGTGTTCCCGGATAAAATCGTCAAGCATCGCCTGCATTTGGGTACCGCTTCTTATGACAGGCTCATTGTCTTCAAGATAGAGCGGGACAGACATGGCCTTCATGTTCCGGTGCGTAATGGCAACCTGCCGCCCGCCGTCATCAAGCACTGCCCGGACACCACTCTCGATGATGTTACCGTCCAGACCCTTTAGTTTACCGATAAAACTGCCGATCTCTTCCAGTGCAGGTTCTTCTTCGGTTACGATAGCCGCGGCGAGAGACATCGTGTTGGGGGCGGCGCTGGCCCTCGCGCTTATAAAATTAATCCAGGCCTGCAAAGGAGCTCTCGAATCTTTCCTCATCATGGCTGTCATTATCAACCGGGAAGGCGCATCATCACGGGCATCCAAGATCGATTCCGACAATGTTTGATAAAGCGCATAAAAAACCTCCCTGTTCTCGAGAAACGCGACAGGAATCTTTCTGATATATTCATCTATTCCGTCACGCATCTCCGGCATTGCTCGTAAACGGCCCAAAATCCTGACAAGTATCGGCCCTTGCGTTTTCCAATCAGCTTCATGGTCCATAATACGATACCCCAGCGCATAGTCTTTCAGCGCATCTTTCCCTTCCCGGGTCTTGGTCATAAGCGCAATAACCGTTGTTTGATGGTCGCGATCCAAATCGCATGAAAGGACCTTGGAGAGGACAGGCACCACACACCGGTCATGGCTTACCTGGCACAGAAGGACCGCCTCCTTGATCAGCCTCGACACTTCCCATGTATCGGTTTCGGGTGTGAAAGAAGCTGTTTCCGCAATCACGATATCCTCATTCATCATAGTCTTATCTAGGTTATCAAGCCATATCCGGTAACTCCTGAGTTTAAACTCGCCGGTCATGAGCGGCAACGCAAAGATCTCTTTCCGCTTTCGGCAGGTCTCATAAATCCATCCCCCCTCCTTCGCGTTCGCGCGTCTGGCTTCCCGGGTCATGTATTGATTGTTA
>JAQURW010000062.1 GCA_028715425.1 Candidatus Omnitrophota bacterium | reverse complement strand
TGACCTTTGCGCCGCAACCTAGACATCGGCAAAATTTCTCCGAAATTTTGCTCGATAGGTTGCGGCGTTAATTTGCCTGGTGTAAACAGGGGCAAATTTTATGGTCGGGAAGGCGGGACTTGAACCCGCGGCCTCTTGGTCCCGAACCAAGCGCGCTAGCCAAACTGCGCTACTTCCCGAATATGGTAATATTATGGCAATAGTATAGATATTATAATACCCCTTGGTAAGAAGTCAAGGCAAGGGTTATAAATTTACAAGGTTACGCGGCAAAGATAATAAGAGCGCCGATCAAAAATATAAAAATCGCAACTAGACGCCGCGTCTGCATATCCCGCTTATTCCACCATGACAGCACCGTTTCGGCGCTGGCTACTCCCCTGACAATAGTAAGAACGCCCACGACAACGGCGGTTATGCCGATAAGAAGTATCACCAGCGGGACCTGGCATCCCTGGGACGCCGCGATCAATAACGTCCCGACAACGATGCGGACAAGGCCTAACAGGCGGAGTTTATCCTTCCCCTGCCAGAATTTAAGCGCCTTGGTCAGCAGCGCATCTTTTAAAAAACATATTACTCCGACGGAACAAACCGCGATTCCGGCCAATTTTACCAGAAATACCATATCCCCCTCCCTTTATTTGTCTTCAAGGAAGAATTCAGGATCGGTCAAAATAGGAGCGTAATCTTTCGGAAACGGCAAGGGAAAGGTGACAAATTCATAAATGCCGACAACGCCCCGCACAGCGGTTTTCCATATGCCGCTCAACAAACCGTAGCTCAAGGCGGCTATAAACCCGTTATCATTGTTGACATCGCCTATCGCCTTACCGATCTCAAGGGGACAGGTTATAATATTGCATGCTCCGCGGCTCAGTTTTTTGATTGCGTCATCGGCAAACGCGCCGGTACCCGAATAAACAGCCAAAAAAGACACTATCATGACTCCGATTATGATTTTACGCATAAGGTACCTCCTTGCCATAAAATATACCATACACAGCGTAAATAAGCAAATCGTTAATGAGACCCCCTTGACTTCACCGGATGCCACCATTTATGCATAAAGACCCGCACGAGGTAGAACGGGCAATATGCCGCCGGCAGCGTAAAGAAGAACACAAAGGGCGTACTGATCCTGACACAACCGAAAAAGAAAAGCGACAAAATAAGTATCGAAAAAAAATAGATAAGCGGGAATAAGGGAACCGTGCCGATCCGGAAAAGAAAAAAGGCGATATAGTAAAGAAGCATCAGCATCACGATCGAGTCATATGGCGGTTTGAATGCGGCGAAGAGCTTGTTCATGAACAGCTCCAAAAGACGACCCCTGTTCTCTTTGAGAAAAAAGAAATATTTCCTGAAAGCCGAAAGCATAGATTTTTTATACGCGTCATGTTCCCGAAAAGTGGAAGTCATCCTCGGCAACGCAGGCTGTGAGGTGCCGGTTGCGATCACTGACGTATTATTCCCGTAAGAAAGCACTTCCCCAAACTGGCTCGATACAGGAACAAAACGGCCGCATACACTGTGTGCGTATAGCCCCCACAGCACTAATGGTCCTGCCACGCTCACCATGTATATGCCCGCACGCAGAATAAACAAGTTCATGCGGCGCAGGCGGAACGGCATGTAAGCAACGAAAAAAAACGGAATGAAAATATTGGAGGCTTTCACAAAAACGGCAAGCCCTGTCATAAGGCCTATCATAACCGTCCTCAGTCGTGTCGGCTTTCTTTCCCAGAGAATAAATGCGATAACCCAGAGCGCCAAGACAAACGTAATGAGTACTTCGGTCAACAGCCGATACGGCTCATAGTTCAAGAACCTGGTTGCAATATATGAAGAAAACGTCCCGCTCAAAAGGCCGGCCTTGCCCCAGTAATGCCACCCGAACCACGGCAATAAAGCGATGGCGAAACCGAGCATGGCCATATGTATGCCCCTCATGATATGCGGATGAATGCCAAAAATTTTATACACAAGGGCAAGAAAGACCGGGAAACCCGGAGAACGGGAAAAATCGTATTTTAAACCTTTTTGGAACTCAATAAATTTCGACTGAACGATCAAAAATTTCCGCTCATACGGAAAGGTCGCGAATCTATAGGTATTTTTATCAATGCCCGGCGCAAACCCTACCGTATAGCCGAGACCCAAATACATATTGACGGCCAGTGATTGATAATCCCAAATATCTCCGCAAAAATGAGCGTAGTCCGTAAATCGCCCGCCATGCATCTTATACAGGGTGCGTATCGAACAAAAGAATACGATTACACAGACTGTTCCAACGACCAATAATGTGAGTATCCTAGGAAAAGAGGCCTTATCGCCCTGTATCACCGGTAAATCCCGCCTTCCGCAAGGCCGCGTCACTTAAAGGGCTGCCCGTTGTATGCTGTTTATGAAGATATTTTGCGATCATATCAAACTCGACGTTGACAAGATCGCCCTTGCCTTTCTCGAGAAGATTGGTATTGCGAAGCGTGTGAGGTATAAGTCCGATCCGTATTTTTGAACTATGAACCTCGGCGATCGTAAGGCTGATGCCGTCTATGGCAATCGACCCCTTACGGACAATATATTTTTCGTCGTCTTTCTCAATGCCGATATCGATATATTGTAAGGGCGTATGGCTCGACTCGCGGCGAAGCCGCGGGCCATACGCCCCTACAAATTTTGATATCCCCACGACCGGCCGTACCCCGTCAATATGCCCGTACACAAAATGGCCGCTGACAGGCGCCCCGGCCTTAAGCGAGGTCTCGAGGTTCACATTGTCGCCGGTCTTCGAATGTCCTAAGGTCGACGCGCGGATGGTTTGGTCCATAAGGTCGAACGTCATACTATTCCCGACGATCCCGGTAACCGTTAAACAAACACCATCGACGGCAACACTGTCGCCAACCTTAACGCCGGAAAACGGGACCGTCGTCTGGATCGTAACAGCCTTGCCGGTCTTTTTTATAACACCAACATCTTCGATTATACCGGTAAACATACGTCTCCCCGTATCATCACGTCATCTTTTATCCGTTGTATCGAAATATTTTTTAACGTTACAGCCTGCGAGACAAGCCGAACGCCATTCCCGGAGACAGCCGTTACCGCATCCTTGCCGCCTATTATTTTCGGCGCGATGAAAAAAACCGCCTCGTCGATACAACGATGGTCGAGCATATCGCCGGCCAGCGCCGCTCCCCCTTCGACAAGGACATGGGTGATCATGCGCTTGCCGAGAATGCGCAATAGGCCCCGCATATCGATCTTCCCTTTCGATGCATCCACACCGATCACCTCCGCCCCTTTCTTCATCAGGCCGTTTTTCTTCGCCCCCGCCGCTTTATTGGAAGCCGCAATCCAAAGAGGCGCACGGCCGGTCGTTGCCGCCAGGCGGCTGGAAAGAGGGATCGACAGGCCCGCATCAACGACGACTCGGACAGGATTTTTTTTAAATGCACCGTGGGGTATCAAAAGCGGATCATCGGCCATAACGGTATTGACCCCTACCATGACCGCATCGACCCTTTGCCTCAGTTTTTGAACATAGGCACGCGACCCCTCGCCCGAGATCCATTTACTGTCCCCGGTCCGTGTCGCTATCTTGCCGTCCAGCGATTCCGCAAGTTTTAGCGTTACATAGGGCACGCCGGTCGTGATCCATTTACCGTACGGCTTATTGATCGCCCGGCATTCCGCTTCCGATATTCCCGCCGTGACCGTGATCCCGCGGCGCTTAAGTTTCCGCATCCCCCGTCCGCTATTAATGGGATTGGGGTCTTTCATGCCGATAAAGACTTTTTTGATGCCGGCGTTCACGATAGCGTCCGTGCACGGCGGTGTCCGGCCGTAATGATCGCATGGCTCAAGCGTTACGTACAGGGTCGCTCCGCGCGCCTGTGCGCCCGCTGAACGGAGCGCATGGACTTCTGCATGCGGGGTCCCGGCCCTTTTATGATATCCCTTCCCGACCACCCTGCCGTTCAGCACGATAACGCATCCCACCAGCGGATTGGGGCTGGTCATCCCTTCGGCGCGCTTAGCCAGCCGGAGGGCAAGACGCATAAATCGTTCGTGCATTGTCATAAAAAAATCACCGGGCTTTTCTGATCCGTTCGGATTCATGGCGCAGTTTCTCGACCAGTTCATATTTGACCATGACGTTGCCGATCATGATACGGCCCTTGCCCATACCGTGGCAGTCCGAACCGCCGGTTATGAGAAGCCCGTTTTCTTCGGCTATGCCACGATATTTCTTCTCCATCCGCTGGTCGTGATCAGAATGATAGACTTCGATCCCCCGCAATCCCTGCCGGATAAAATCCGGTATAAAATCGTCGTTGCCTATGAGTGCCGGATGGGCAAGGACCGGCACTCCGCCTGCCTTCGTGATCATCCCGATAGCCTCGGCCGGCGTACATTTCAAATGCGGCGCATAACATTTCGCCTGGTTGCCGATATATTTTCTAAATGCCTCTCTGACACTTTTCACCTGCCGGTTTTTTATCATAGCAAAGGCAAGGTGAAGCCTGCCGACCGTCCCGCGGCCCGCCAGCTTCAGAACATCGCCGGGATCGACGGAAATCCCCTCATCCTTAAGAAGTCCGGTCATCGTATAGATCCGTTCGACCCGGCTCTTTTGTATCTCGGCAACCTTGGCGATAAGATGCCGGTCTTTCCAGTCTATAAAAAGCCCGAGGATATGCACTTCATAACCCACAGGGCGACCGTTCGGCTCCGCCGGGCGCATAGCCAGGTCTACGGTCAGTTCAATGCCCGGGATCACCTCGACGCCGCTTTTTTCGCCGAATTGTATGCACGGACCGATACCGTCAACGCAATCGTGGTCGGTAACAGCAAAGGCATCAACGTTATTAAGACGGGCCGCCTTCACCACCTCTTCGGGCGAAAGTGTTGAATCGGAATAATGCGTATGCACATGAAGGTCTGCGTAGCGTTCTTTCATATAGGCCTTGCTTTTCGGGACTGCGGCGCCTAATTTAAAGCGCTTTTTTTTGATTCTTCTTTATTGATCTTGTCGAGGACCCCATTCACGAATTTCCCCGAATCTTTATCGCCGTAGCGTTTGGCGATCTCGACGGCTTCGTTAATGGTTACTTTTGAGGGGATATCCTGGTCGTGTAAAAGTTCAAAAACCGCCATGCGCAGTATGTTCCGGTCGATAGCCGCCATGCGGTCGATCTGCCAATTGGTCGCATATTTGGAAATAACCGCATCGATGTCCCCGTAATGCCCTTCGACCCCTTTGACCAGATAGGTCGTAAAGATCTTGATCTCTTCGTTGGTCACGTCCTGATTTTTCCAGAAATCGTCAAGGCACACCTCGGATGTATCCTTGGTAATGTCCATCGCGTAGAGCACTTTAATCGCGCACTCCCGCGCCTTGCTTCGCCGCCTCATTATGCACCTCTAATCACCCGTTGCGTGCATCGTGCCTCGTAGTTCGTATATCGTAAGGAAACGGCCTACAATATACGATGCACTATGCACGAACCGCCTGAAGTTCAGCTCTCAAATCTTCTCGTACAGATTCGCAAGCTCAAGCGCCGTCATCGCCGCGTCACGGCCCTTGTTGCCGCTTTTGGTACCCGCCCGCTCGACAGCCTGCTCAAGGGTATCGGCCGTTATAATGCCGAAAATGCACGGTATCCCCTCGTCGAGCGATATCTTGGCGATCCCTTTGGATGCCTCGCTGGCAATGTAATCAAAATGCGGCGTATCGCCGCGCAGGACCGTCCCCAGGCAAATGATCCCGTCGTATTTTTTGGCGCGCGCGAGTTTCTGCGCGACCGCCGGGATCTCGAACGATCCCGGCACCCACACACTGACGATATCATTGTCGCCAACCCCGTGCCTGAGGAGCGTATCGTGGGCTCCTTCCAGGAGTTTAGACGAAATAAATTCATTGAACCGCGATATCACGATCGCGAACCGCTTGCCCTTGCCGAGAAGATCGGCTTTGATTTCCTTCATACTATATCCTCCTCTGGCTATACGTTGCGCATGCAGCTCGTAGGTTGTAGCCTGCAGGAACCTTCTCTACAAGCCAGCTCTACCTGCTACAAGCTAAATCACGCCTGCCTCAACACATGTCCCAACTTCTTCTTTTTAACCGCTAAATATTTCCTGTTCACCGGATTCGGTTTCATCTCGATCGGCACACGATCGACGATGGTGAGACCGTACCCTTCAAGGCCCACGACCTTTTGCGGATTGTTCGTCAGAAGCCTTATCCGTTTTAATCCCAGATCGCTTAATATCTGCGCGCCGATCCCGTAGTCGCGAAGGTCTGCCTTGAAACCGAGCGCTTCGTTGGCCTCTACGGTATCGAGCCCCTTATCCTGGAGCTCATAGGCCCTCATCTTATTGACCAGACCTATCCCCCGGCCTTCCTGCCCCATGTATAAAATAACCCCCTTACCCTCTTCCTGTATAATACGCATTGCCTGCTCAAGTTGTTCTCCGCAGTCGCAACGGAGCGACCTGAACACGTCGCCGGTCAGGCATTGCGAATGGACCCTGACCAAGACATCGCCGGTCGACACATCGCCCTTGACTAAGGCAATATTCACCTGATTGGAATCGATCGTGGACCGGTATGTGATAGCGCTAAAATCGCCGTATTTGGTCGGCAATCGCGCGCTTGATGCTTTGCTTACCAGCATTTCTTTTTTACGGCGGTATCGGATAAGATCTTCGATAGTCGAAATGGCAAGATCATGCCCCTTGGCAAATTTTAAGAGGTCATTCATCCTGGCCATGGTCCCGTCCTCATTCATGATCTCACAGATGACCCCGACAGGCACCAGGCCAGCCATAAGAAGAAGGTCGACGCATGCCTCGGTATGTCCGGCCCTGACCAGAACCCCTCCGTCGTGGCTCCTGAGCGGAAAGACATGACCCGGCCTGATAAAATCCTTTGGTTGAGACCTCGTATCTGCCAGAAGGCCTATGGTCTTTGCCCGGTCATCAGCCGATATGCCCGTCGTTATGCCGTGCCGGGCATCAACCGATATAGCCCAGGCCGTACGGTAAGGGTCGGTAAATTCCTGGGCCATGGGATGCAGGTCAAGCCGCTCTATATGACCCCTGGTCATCGGTACGCATATAAGGCCGCGTCCGTACTTAGCCATAAAATTAATGGCGGCCGGCGTCACCTTTTCGGCGGCCATGATCAGATCCCCCTCATTCTCGCGCGAAGGGTCATCAACAACGACCACCATGCGGCCCGCCTTAAGTTCGTTTAGAATTTCCGGAATAGTGTTGAATTTCACAACCCCTCCGTCGACTCGTGAACGAGCAAAAATTCTTTTCAATAATTTTTGCTCACTCGTCGACATATTTATATATCAATAAATTAAAAAGTCCCCGAAGATTTCTCTTCGGGGACAATTAATAAACTCTTCTGTCTTCTCTCATCCCGACTATATCCAGGCGACAATAATCACACCAGGATTCCACATTCTGTGGAACGGTCGGTGCCGGATTTACACCGTCTCAGCCTTTTGCTTACGCATAAGGTTCGCGGACTATACCGCCGATCGAGGAATTTCACCTCACCCCGAAGATCAAGTTTATTATAACAGAACCAAGGGAAAAATCAAGTATTATCCCGGATTTTTCTTAGCAAGAAAAATCCGGGATAAGCCTTATTATTTCCCGCCGCGGACCATTTTCGCTTCACATACGTTGCCTTTACCATCGATGTAATAGAGGTACCCTTTCTGCTTCTTTATCTTGCAGTCGTGTACTCTCTTTCTTCCGCCGCCTTTCGACTTGCCACGGGCCATCTTCGTTTCGTACGCGCAACCGTCTTTTCCTACGAAATAAAGAAACCCTGCCTTCCTCTTTATACCGCATTTGCATACCATTTTACCCACGCTAAATCACCTCCTTTCGTAATTAAATTATCACGTTCCATAACGGACAGTGTTGACTATCCCTTCGACCGTCGCCACTGCCGATAATGCCGCAAGAAAACTTGTTTTCGGATTCGCCGGCGACGGGACATTCTCTGTCATCGTCCGCACGACCCCGCTTTTTGAGCGTATCTCGACCTCATGTATATTCCTGTCAATCGCCGGATCCGCAACAATCCGCACCTTCGTTCGAACGGCCCCGATCCCTGCCAGGCTGAGAAGCGCCGAAACATTAATGTTCTGGGGAAACGCACGCACCGCTTCGGCAGCCGTTCCGCTGAATACCTCGGTTTGGCGTTTCAGGCCTTTAAGATTAATATGATGCGCCTTTATATATTCCGCGCCCTCCAGCCCTTGGGGAGGTTTGCGTGTCGTAAGGCATACCGAGGTTATCCCTCCCAGTGCTGCCGATTTGAGAGCGTCAATACCAGCCAGGGCGCCGCTGGGAAAATAGACCCGTATCCCCCTGGCCGCGGCCCGTTTAAGAAGGCCTTCGTTCCCTATAATACCGCCGACGCTCATGATCATGATATCTTTTTTATGGCGTATCGCCTGGTCAAGAAGCCGCCCTGAAACGGCCCCGGCTGCAGCCTCTATGACAAGGCCTGCTTTTGTGAAGAGATCGTGCACCGTCTTCTGCGCTATCCGTTTACCTATCGCCGCGGCAAGTTTTTGGGCCTTTTCGGAATCGGTATCATACAACCCGACCAGTTCGACCTTGTTCTTAAGGCGGCCTCGGCAAGCCTTGGCCAGAACCGTTCCGATCGTTCCGCATCCCACTATGCCGACCTTAAGCCGTTTTGTCATGTGCCGTCTCCGAGAACCTGTTCCTTTGTTTCCTGGCAAACCTCGAGCATGCGTTCTAACGTCTTTTTTGCGCGCTCTGCGATGTCCGGGTCAACCTTTATAACATGTATTTCGTTTTCAAGGGCATGAAGGACCCAGCCGAGCGTCGTCAGCTTCATGTGGGCGCACAAAAGATGCGGTGTCGGCGAATAGAACTTTTTTTCGGGGTTCTCGACCTGGAGCCGGTAGAGTATGCCCAGTTCCGTGCCGATTATAAATTCGTTCTTAGAGGATTTCTTGACATGCTTAAACATGCCTGCGGTGCTCAGGATCGCGGCCGCATGTGCCAATACCTCGGGGTCGCACTCCGGGTGCGCAATGAATTCAGCGCCGGGATACCGTGCCATGGCAGCCTTGACATCGTGTTCGCTTAAACGCAGGTGTGTCTGGCAAAATCCTTCCCACAGTATGATCTTTTTATCGGGGACCTGGCTTTGTACATAGCGGCCGAGGTTTTTATCGGGTATAAATATGACCTCTTTCTCCCTGAGGCTCCTGACTACCCTGACCGCATTACTGGAGGTACAACAGATGTCGCTTTCTGCCTTGACGTCGGCCGAGGTATTCACATAACAGACGGTGACCGCCCCCTTATGTTTCGCCTTGGCTTCGCGCAATTTATCGACGGTAACCATATCGGCCAGAGGACATCCTGCCTCAAGGACGGGAAGGAGGACCTTTTTGTTGGGGTTCAGGATCGCCGCGCTTTCGGCCATGAAATGGACGCCGCAAAAGACTATAATAGAAGCATCCGTCCGCACTGCCGTCTGGGCAAGGGCAAGCGAATCGCCGTGGTAATCGGCAATTTTTTGCACTTCCTCGCGTTGGTAGTTATGCGCAATAATGACGGCGTTTTTCGCTTTTTTAAGCTTCTGTATCTTGTCGACAAGGTCGCGCCTATACGCCTCATCGTTAAACTTATGACCGAACATATTTCCTCCCTAGGACAATGTTGTCAATGAGCCTTGTTTTTCCTACGGTAACGGCAAGCGCCAGGACGGCGGTATCCTTAACGATGGCGATATCCTGGAGCGTGTCCCGGTCAACAATCTTCACATAATCGATAACGGTATTCGGTGTCCTGCCGATAACCTGTTTGAGTTGGCCGATAATACTGCGTGAGCGCCTTTCGTTGTGTTTAACCATATCCTCTGCCTTTTTGAGCGCCTTAAAAAGGATACGGGCATCTGCGCGTTCATGCCCGTTTAAATACATGTTCCGCGAACTCATGGCCAAGCCGTCGGGTTCCCTGACGGTCGGCAGCACCCTGACCGCCACGTCCATGTTCAGGTCCTTGACCATTTTTTTGATGATAACCGTCTGCTGAAAATCCTTGCAGCCGAAATATGCCGTATCGGGCCTGATTATCTCAAACAACTTCAGGACCACGGTGGTAACGCCGCGAAAATGCCCGTGCCGCGACTCGCCGCACATAACGTCGCTCAACCGGTCGACCGTAACATACGTCGCATAGCCTTCGGGATACATAGCCGCTTTTGACGGATAAAATATGACGTCTACGCCGGCAGCCTCGAGCGTTGTTTCATCCCGTTTAAAATCCCGCGGATACCTGTTGAAATCCTCGCGCGGCCCGAATTGCGCGGGATTCACAAAGATACTGACGACAACCCGGTCGTTGTCCCGGCGCGCGGCCTTTACCAAAGAATCGTGCCCGGCATGCAGATATCCCATGGTCGGGACAAACCCCAGCGTCTTTCCCGACGCTTGTTCCCGACGGGCATAACGCCTCATGGCACCTATATCGCGTATGGTCTTCATATCAATAATGTGTCTTCAGCCCTTCCCGATGAGGGTCGATCTCGCGCAATCCGCGAAGGACAAATTCCCGCTCGTTCATGCGCGGATGCGGTATCGTCAAGGCCTCATCGTCGACCTTCACATCGCCGTAAAGAAGGATATCAAGATCAATGACCCGCGCTCCGCAGCGCACGTTAGGCACCCGCCCAAGATTTCGCTCGATACCCTTTAACAGATTTAAAAGATCGTACGGCATCAAGTCGGTCTCGATCTCAATAACGCCGTTCAGATATTTTCCCTGCGGCGGACCGCCAACCGGTTCGGTTTCATAAATCGATGACCGCCTGGTTATACGTACTTTGCCGCTGTGCTCCAACACAACCAATGCCGTATCTATATTCGCCTGACGGTCACCTAAATTCGAACCGATCCCGATATAGGCTGTGATCATACTCACCGCGTCAGATTACTTTGCGTATTCTCTCCACCGCCTCCTTGAGACGGTTCTTATCCACGGTCAACGCCATCCTGAAAAACCCTTCGCCGGTCTGGCCGAAACCGTTGCCCGGTGTTACGACGACTTGCGCATTATCCAGAAGATGTTTCGCAAACGTGATCGACGTAAAACGTTCCACGACCGGTATCCATACATAAAACGTTGCCCGGGGCTTTTCGACCTCAAAGCCGAGTTCCTGCATCCCTTCGACCAGCACGTCCCGGCGCTCCTGATACAAGCGGCGCGACTTGCCGATGACCCCTTTATACCCTTTGAGAGCGGCGATGCCGGCCATTTGTATGGCGGTAAACACCCCCGAGTCGATGTTGGATTTTACTCTGGCAAGCGCCTTGATCGCCTGAGCATTCCCGACGGCAAAGCCCAAACGCCACCCGGTCATATTGAATATTTTTGAAAACGAATGGAATTCGATACCGACATCCTTGGCGCCGTTCGCTTCGAGAAAACTCGGTGCCTGGTAATCGTCAAAGCTGAGCTCCGTGTACGCCGCATCGTGGCAGACAATAATGTTGTGCCGGCCCGCAAATTTCACTGCATCGTCGAAAAAAGACCGATCGCAGGTCGCGGCGGTCGGATTGTTCGGGTAATTCAAAAATAAAAGCCGCGTCCTTGTCAGAACATGAGGTTTGATCGCCTTAAGGTCCGGGACATAATTGTTATGCGCCGTCAGCGGCATCACCTGGGGGTTACCGCCGGCAAAGATCGTCCCTGAACGGTACGGCGGATAGCACGGTTCCGGGATAAGGACATTATCGCCGGGATTGACGAACGCCAGAGGAATATGGGCGATCCCTTCCTTCGACCCGATAAGGGGAAGGATCTCGTTGTCGGGATCCAGCGTAACATTAAACCGTTCTTTATACCATCGCGCTATCTCGATGCGGAGCTCGCCGTGCCCCTGATCGAGGGCATATTTATGGGTCGAAGGA
>JAQURW010000247.1 GCA_028715425.1 Candidatus Omnitrophota bacterium | reverse complement strand
GGGGGCCTATACGTTTCCGTTCGTTAAGGCCGACCAGTTTACCTATGGTACTCTGGATTTCAGCCAGTTTTCCGCAGTGCTCGAATATTTGAAAAGTCGGGCGAACACAGAGGTTATCTCCAACCCGCGCATAACGACCCTTAATAACAAGGAAGCCAAGATTTTTGTCGGGAGTATTTATAACTATATCAGCAAGATGGAAGTGGATACCGAGACCAAGGAACGGACTTATGACTACAAGGAAAAAGAAATAGGCATCCGGCTTTTGGTCACGCCGAATGTGAACGCGGACGGCGAGATCATTATCAAACTTAAGCCCGAGATCAAAGACGTTGTCGGATATCAGCAGCTGACATCCGATTTTCAGCTGCCGATATTCTCGACGCGTGAGGCGGAGACCGAGGTCATGATCAAAGACCGCGATACCATATTTATCGGCGGACTTATCAAGGAGAACAAGATCAAACAGGAAAGGAAGTTCCCCGTTGTCGGCGATATGCTGGGAGATGTCCCTTTTATCGGTAACATGGTCCGCTGGAAATCGGATGAAACGAAACGCACCGAGCTGATATTCTTTATAACGGTGCACGTCGTCGGTGACGTTAATCTTCTTACGAATGCCGTTAACCAGACGCGCATTTCGAAACAGGAGCTGAAGGACTTCCTGATAGATTACACGACCGCAATGGCCCGTAAGGCAGGGGGGCAGGATGTCGGTGACGTCGAGAAAAAGCCGTTTTTTGATTTTCGAAAAAAGGCCGAACGGCCGGCCAGGAAATGATGCGGCATGAAGATGCAGGTTGTGTTTACCAAAGAAAAGGATATGAGATATATTTCGCACCTTGATCTGATGCGGCTTTTTCAGCGTGCGGTGCGGCGTGCGGCGCTGCCGGTCACGATAACGCAGGGGTTCAGCCCGCATTATAAAATCAGTGTCAGTCGTGCTCTCAAACTCGGTCTTGAAAGCATGAACGAGGATGCGGTCTTTTCGCTTACGAGGGCACTCGAACCGGCAGAATTTATGGAACGTTTAAATAACAAGCTTCCGGAAGGGGTACAGGTGGTCAATGCGCAAATTGTCTAAGAAGATTATTGTCAACGCCGGTATCAGTGAATACCGCGTCGCGATCCTCGAAAATGGGAAACTCGAGGAGTTTTATGTGGAGCAGGGCGGCAACGAGCAGATATTCGGCAACATCTACAAAGGTGTCGTCGAATCGATCATCCCGGGGATAGGCGCGGCTTTCGTGAACATCGGGACCGATAAAAACGGTTTTTTGTACGTCACGGATGTCCTTGAGAACACGTCGCTTATGATAGACGATGCGGATGATTTTCAGGAGGAAAAGGTCAGGCACGGGAACGAGCCGCGGATCACGGATCTCTTAAAGGTAGGCCAGGAGATACTGGTTCAGGTAGTCAAGGAGTCGATCGGCACCAAGGGGCCGCGGCTTTCCACGCATGTAAGCCTGCCGGGACGGCACATCGTCCTGACACCGTTCGACAGCAACCTCGGTATATCGAAACGCATAACAGCGCCTGAAGAACGCAGCCGCATTCGGGATATTATCAAACATCTCAATCTGCCGACCGGGCTGGGTTGTATCGTGCGTACCGCTGCCCAGGGCCTCTCGACGGTAAGCTTTGTCAGGGAACTTAAATACCTCTTAAATTTATGGCAGCGCATAAAGTACCGCAGCGAGCGGGTCAAGGCACCCGAACTCCTGGGTGAGGAGTACGGCGTGGTCCTCCGTATCGTCCGGGACCAGTTTACCGATGACGTCGAAACCGTGGTTATCGATTCGAGGGACGAATATAAAAGGGTCGTCCGTTTCTTAAACCTTTTTATGCCGACGCTACAGTCGCGGGTGTCGTTCTACAACGGGAAACAGCCTATTTTTGACCACTACGGCATCGAGAAGGAGATCGAGAAGATATTCAGGAGAAAGATATATCTGAAGAACGGCGGATCCATCGTGATCGAACAGACCGAGGGCATGGTCGCCATTGATGTCAATACCGAGCGCTACGTCGGAAAGACCAACATCGAAGATACGGTCTATCGGACCAACATCGAAGCCGCGCGCGAGATAGCCCGCCAGGTCAGGCTCCGGGATATCGGGGGCATTATCGTTATCGATTTTATCGATATGCGGGAGCGGGACCATCGCGCCAAGGTGCAGGATACGCTTGATGAATGCCTCGCCAAGGACAAGGCCAAATTTAAGGTGCTCAAGATATCGCAGATCGGCGTTGTCGAGATGACACGGCAGCGGGTGCGTAAGAGCCTCGAACGCTCGATGTACAAGGACTGCCCGTATTGCAAAGGACGGGGCCTTATAAAGAGCGAGACGACGATTGCCATGGAAGTCCTTCGTAAGGTCGAGATAGTCGCTAATGCGACCAGATCTCACCGGGTCGATGTCGGTATCCATCCGGCTATCTATGATTATCTTATGGCAAAGGAAAAAGAGCTTTTAGTGCCCTTGCGCAGGCGCTGCCGCAAGGAGATCAGGCTTTATAAGGACGAAGGTATTCATATCGAGGAATCGAAGATAGCATGAAACGTTTCGGCGTTCCGCGGGGTATGACGCTTCTTGAGATCATGGTCAGTATGATAATCCTGGCCATAGTTTTGGTGAGCATCGTAACCCTCATGGTAGTCGCGAGCGGCCTGTCCGCGCGGATCAACTGCGAATATACTGCCGCGAATATTGCGAAAAGCCGCGTTGAAGACGCCCGCGGGCTTATCAAGACAAGCGGTTTTACGGCGTTGACGGACGCCAAATTCGGCGAAACGGATACGAAACTGGACCAGAACGGGATTCCCGATGAAAACGGTCTGTTCAGGCGTTCGACAACGGTGACCACCAATTATAGCTCGAACCCCCGCCTGACGAGAGTATCGGTGAATACCTTTTATTACGTGCGGGGAATAAAGTCGAAGCACCTGACCACCATGACGACTTATTTTGTGAACATGTAGAAGGTCGGGAAAACAGTGCGCATGATCATTAAAAAATCAGGATACACTTTTTCCGAAGTTTTCATAGTGCTTCTTATGGGAACGGCGCTTCTCGGGATCGTGATAAGCGGCTGGCTCGTTTTTTATCGTACCTGCGCATTCGAGCGGGCAAAAGCGCGGCAGCGGGTGAACGTCGAAGTAGCGCTTGAAAAGATCAAAACTGAGCTCAGACTGTCCAGCGCAACATACACGAGCGGGTATCCGATAGGAGGAACGTCATTCACCGCGATCAGTTTC
>JAQURW010000246.1 GCA_028715425.1 Candidatus Omnitrophota bacterium | reverse complement strand
AGGCCAAGGCGGTGGGCAAGGCCAAGGCGGCGGACAAGGCCAAGGCGGCGGACAAGGCCAAGGCGGCGGGCAAGGCCAAGGCGGCGGGCAAGGCCAAGGCGGTGGGCAAGGCCAAGGCGGTGGGCAAGGTGAAAGTGGCGTTTCCTCGGCAAAACAAGCAGGTTCAGAGGATTCAGATAAAAAAGGCGAAATGTCAGAGCAAACCGCAGCAATGGTTCTTGACGGTTATTGGAATGGTGAGGCGCCAAAGGAAGTGATCAGGTCAAACAATCCTGGTTACAAAAAAGTGACTAAGGACTGGTAAATCGATGAGCAAAAGAATTTTATTCTTCATAGTAATCATGTATGCTGCGCTCGGGTTGGCGGCGTGGGCTCGAGAGACTATTCTATGCGAAATAAAAACCGAGCAGGCAACTATCGCCGTCGGGAAACAAACACAGGTTGACATCATGGTTCCCACGAATGAGCCTATAGAACCGCCCGAATTTCCTTTCATCGAAGGCCTTACCGTCAAATATGTCAAAACCGTATCGGCGACCGAAATTCTTCATGGACAAACGGTCAATACCCGGCATTTTTTATACAGGATGGTGTGGCTAAAACAAGGTACGTTTACCATAGGGCCTTTAATATTTAAAGGCGGCAACAATACGTATCGCACCGACCCCATAACGATCACCGTTAAAAAAAACATAGCGGTTTCTGAAAGTATGACGTCAAGCCCCCAGCCGACAACGCAAGACCTGTTAAACCATATCTATCTTGCGCTGGATGCGCCTAAACAAAAACTGTACACCAATGAGCGCATACCGGTTACCCTCAAGCTTTACAGCGATTGGCTTGACCTTGAAAGTATTGCCATGTATGAGGCGCGAAGCGATTATCTTATCGTCGAAAAATTCGGCGATAAAAAAGTTGAATACGTGAATACCGGCAAGGTCTTGTATGTGATCCTCAAATATTATTCGTCACTCTACGCTGTAACGCCGGGCACATTCACACTCGATCCCGTTAAGGTAACGTTCAACGTTGCCCGGCCGAAGGCAAAGAAAGAAAACGGAGCATGGGATATTTTAAATCCCAACATGTCATTTTATGACGCCTTTATCGGCTCTGCGGAAACCCGGCAGGTCGAATTAAGAACCACACCGATATCCTTTACGGTCATGCCGCTCCCTGAAAAGGACAAGCCGGCCTGTTTTACCGGCGCCATCGGATCGTTCAATGTCTCACTTGACATAACGCCTGACACGGTAAAGGTAGGGGATACGGTAACGGTATCGATTAAGGTGACCGGTACCGGTAATTATGAAACAGTTCGGTTCCCCGTAGTCGCCCCAGAAAACGGCATAACTTTTTCTGACCCCGTCGTCAGAAAAGATATTTCCGGGCTGTCAATGACCCGGGAAATACGCGTTGTCGCGCCCGATGCCGGATCCATTCCCGCAATATCGTTCAGCTATTTTGATCCGGGCAAAAACGCTTATGTAAGCGTATCCAGGGGCCCGATCTTAGTCGAAGGGAAAAATGCCGCTCCGAAAACGGCTGGGCAACTGAAATCTTCATCTGTTCAAGCAGTCTCCGGGATCGTCCCTATCCGTGAAACGCCCGGGGTCTTTCGGCCCTTCCGCCTGGATTTCAAGGGAGGCATCGCTCTCATACTGTTGGAATTTATTCCGATCGTTCTCTTATTTTTCGGGATCGTCCGCGGTCGGCTGCACATAAGGCTTGGCCGCGATCCGGTATTCCGCGCCTGGTATTATGCGCGCAGGAATGCTGCCCGGAACATCCTTAAAGCCGAATCGCTTGCCACGCCCCGCACGGCGCAGGATTTTTATAAAGCTGTCCTTAGGTCATTGCAGGACTATCTCGGAACACGCCTTTTCGAGCCGAGCGCAGGAATAACACAGGCAAGCATCAACCGGCTGGCCGTAAAAGACCTTGACACGGCTGTAATCGACGCACTGAACGAACTATTCTCCGAATGTTATCTGGCACATTATACGCACCTCTCGATAACGCATGACGACATCAAAAAAAGTCTGGGGAAACTTACGTATATCATCGGATACCTTGACCGACAAAAAACCTTATCGGGCCCGCAGCATGCCGGCGGGATGACAGATCTTCCTGTTTCACCTGTTCGAGGCCCGGCACCGGTCGCCGCAAAAAAGCATATTATCATTCTGCTCAGCGCGGTTGCCGTTTCCCTCGGCATCATGACCGTTCTGCATTCTAAAATTTCCGACGGGAGACATACACGTTATGAATCATTGTTCCATAAGGCCGGGGTATTCTACAAAAACGCGCAGTACGACGAGGCTATGGAAACATACTCATCGATACTCCATGACGGCATCGCGAGTGCGCCGTTATTGTTTAACCTCGGAAACTGCTTTTTTATGAAAGGCGACATAGGAAAAGCCATACTCTTCTACGAACGGGGAAAGCTCTGGATGCCGCGGGACTCAGGCATCGCGGTCAATCTTCAAAAAGCACGTTCAAAAATGAAACAGCAGGATTCAACGCCCGGGACCGCTATTGTGGCCGATAGGTTCCGATCACTCTTCGAGCGGCTGACTATTACTGAGGCAATCATCGTCGTCAGTGCGGTCTATTGTCTCATGGTCGGGCTCTTTATTATTTCGTTTTACCTCAGGCGGTTAGGCATCATTGCAAAGCTTGCCGCCACCGTGGCGCTCTTTCTGGTGATATGCGCACTCGTCCCGTTTTACGCCAGGTTGACGTACGCCGCAAGAACTGCTGTGGTCACAAGCCCTCTCGCCGACGTCAAATTCGAGCCGGCAGACGACACCCCGTCGAATTTTCCTTTATATGAGGGCATGAAAATTATCGTCCTCAAGGAAAAAAAAGGCTGGTCAAAGATCATGCGGCCGGACGGTAAGATAGGCTGGGTCGCCAAGACCTTAATTGAAAAAATCGCCCCATAGGGGCGGCGTTGTTACCTTCTTATTACATTCCTATTACCGTCCGGTGACCATTTATGCCCCTCCTTGTGATATTATCTCTCTATAACAAGTTAATATCATATAGTACATCGATAATTTGATGTTACAGCGTTAAAAAAAGCGGGCAATAATGAAAAAAACTTGGCAAAAGATATTATCCGTTATTCTTATCATCACGTTCCTCTTATTTGACATCACGTGGGCGCAGGGGGGAACACCGATTTGGGAACACGCAAAACCATCTAATGTAGGGGCGTACGGCAATACGCCCCTACGTAACAATATCACCGTCCCGTATA
>JAQURW010000245.1 GCA_028715425.1 Candidatus Omnitrophota bacterium | reverse complement strand
TCGCTAACGCGATAAAGTGCAAAAGCGATAAACCGCCGAAGGTCAATATCCGTGCAGAACTGAATGAGGATGCCTGGACAATCTATGTCGAAGATAACGGTATCGGTATCGATATGAAACACTGCGAGCATATCTTCACGATCTTCCAGCGGCTTCATACGAAGGAAGAATACCCGGGGACCGGGATAGGGTTGGCGATCGTCAAAAGGATAGTCGAGCGCTACGGCGGTAAGGTCGGCGTCCGGTCTAAACCGGGGCAGGGCGCAACATTCTATTTTACGGTACCCGAGGACTGATGAATATGGATAATGAGCGTCTCAAAATATTGTTTGTCGAAGATAATGCCGGGGATGTCGGCCTCGTGAGAGAGATGCTTAAAGAGGCCAAAGGGGATACCTTTGACCTTTTAATTGCGCGTCGCCTTTCGGATGCACTTGAGGCCGCCGGTAACGTACGTCTCGATGTTATTCTCCTGGATCTAACGCTGCCGGATAGTATGGGTATCGAGACGTTCGATGCCGTTTACGGACGATACCGCTCGACGCCTATTATCGTATTGACCGGCATAAGCGATAAGAATACCGCGGTCAAGGCTGCCGCAAAAGGCGCTCAGGACTATCTGGTCAAGGGTGCTATCAACGCGGATCTCCTGGTCAGGAGCATCTATTATGCGATAAAAAGGAAGCAGGCAGAGGACCGTCTTTCGACGATCAACGACTGCTTCCTCCAGTTCGGGGCCGATCCGCTGGGAAATATTAACAGGCTGGTCGCTGTGTGCGGCGAACTTTTAGGCGGAGGGACAGCTCTCTATAACCGTTTAGAGGGTGAGTTCCTGTGCAGTATCGGGGTCTGGAAGACGCCGAAAGATTATAAAACAACCGATAGCGCCGAAGGGCATATCTGTATCGATCTCATCCGCGGGGATGAGCCCGGCGTGGTATTTATTCCGGACCTGCCGAAGACCAAATATTTTAAGACCGACCCGAACGTGCGCAAATATAATCTGCGATCGTATATGGGAACCGTCGTGAGGTTCGGCAAGAATCCGATCGGTACCCTCTGCGTAGTTTATCAACATGATATCAGGTGTGATTATGCCGATGAAAAGGTCATAGAGATCATTGCCTCGGCTATCGGCATCGAAGAAGAGCGGCTGCATTCGGAAGATTCCCTGAGGGAAAGCCAGAAGCGCTACTATAGCATATTCGACGATTCGCCGATGCCGCTCCTTGAAGAGGATTTTTCGCATGTCAAGGAACGCGTGGATGCCCTCAAGGCCCAGGGGGTTAAAAATTTCCGCGAATATTTTGAGAAAAGACCCGATGTCATCCCTGAGCTTGTATCCCTGGTCAAAATCATCGATGTCAACAATGCGACCGTTAATCTGTTCGGTGCGCAGAATAAAAAAGATTTTCGTCAGGGATTGAACAGTATTTTTGTCGAGGAGACCTATGCGGTGGCACGGGCTGAGATTGTCGCTATTAGTGAGGGCAAAACGACTTTTGAGTGCGAAACGATAAACCAGACATTTTCAGGCACACCGAAGCGTGTCTATATCAAATGGACCGTTATCCCCGGTTATGAAGAAAGTTATTCGAAGGTGCTTCTATCGATGGTGGACATGACGGCCCATAGACAGGCCGAGGCGCATGCACGCGATTCTGATGAACGATTTCAGCATCTGACCGATAACCTTCCGAACATGGTCTTTATTTTCTATAAGGGGCATATTGTCTACGTAAACAAGAAATGCGTCGAGCTTTCAGGATATGCCGCCGGGGAATTCTATGACGATTCATTCAATTATGTTAAGCTCCTTGCCCCTCAATCGCGCCAGAAGGCTGAACAGGCATTTCGTCAACTGATGGAAGGCAAACAGCTGAAGGCCGCTGAATATACGTTGATGGCAAAAGACGGCCGCACGATGGAAACATTGATAACCGGCCAGGGCATCGATTATAACGGGGGCAAGGCGGTCCTGGGGATCGTGACCGATGTGACCGAATATAACCGCATCCAGCGGCAGGTGCGCGCCGAACGCGATAAGGCTCAGCTCTATCTTGACCTCGTCGGTTCTATCGTCGTATCCCTTGACGCTAAAGGTAAGGTCACGCTTATTAACAAAATGGGCGCCGAGATATTAGGATACCGGCAGGACGACATACTCGGCAAGAGTTGGGCCGATCATTTTGTCCCGGCTTCATTTCGCGACGAAGTAAAAAAATATTTTAAAGGCCTCATGAGCGGCAAGGTCGAGATCTTCCGTTATGCCAAGAACCCTATCCTGACCCGCGGTAAAGAGGAGCGTATCATCGCGTGGAATAATATCGTACTGGCAGACGATAAAGGGAGTCCGGTAGGCACCTTGAGCGCCGGGACCGACATAACCGATAACATAAAATACGAATATGAGCGGGAAAATCTGAACCGCGAGCTGGCAAAATCGAACCGCCGCCTGAAACAGCTGGTCCTCAGGGACCCGGCGACGGGGCTTTACAACCACCGTTTTCTTATCAATGTCCTCGAGTCCGAGTTCCTCCGCGCCAAGACGCACGCCATCAGTTTTTCGATCATTATGATCGATATAGATTATTTTAAATCGGTCAACGACTTGTACGGCCATGACTTCGGCGATATGATCATCAAACAATTTGTCCGCCAGCTCAAACATATGGTGCGCTCGTATGACATCCTCGTCAGGATCGGCGGGGAGGAGTTTGCGGTCATCTCGCCGGGAAGCGATAAGGCGATGATCATGGCGCTTGCCGAACGGATCATAGAGTCGATCAATTTATTTAATTTCGGCGATAAGTCGCGCGAAGTGAAACTGACGCTTTCGATCGGCGTGGTATCGTTTCCCGAAGACAAGGCGCGTAACGGGATGGACCTGCTTAATCTCGCCGAGCGTATTATTGACAAGGCCAAGGTGCGCGGCGGGAACTGTGTCTGTATCAGTGAAGACCTGGAACGGGACAGTAAAAAGGCCGTAGGCAGGAAAAAGAAGGGCCGCGAGCTGAGTTTTCTGCGGAGTAGGCTCGATAAACTCTCGAAGCAGTCGAAACAGAGCATCGTCGAGTCCATATTTGCCTTTGCGAAGGCCATAGAATTGAGGGACCACTATACCGGAGAGCACGTCGAAC
Source organism: Candidatus Omnitrophota bacterium (assembly GCA_028715425.1). Lineage (GTDB taxonomy): Bacteria > Omnitrophota > Gorgyraeia > JABMRN01 > JABMRN01 > JAQURW01. The sequence continues at coordinate 130 of JAQURW010000245.1, read as the reverse complement.
AGACCGTGCATTACGCAACCGAGATAGCAAAGGCGTTCGGGGTCAAGGCTGACGAGGTCTCTCTTATCAAACAGGCATCGATGCTTCACGATCTTGGGAAGGTGGGCATCAGCGATCATATTCTTTTTAA
>JAQURW010000061.1 GCA_028715425.1 Candidatus Omnitrophota bacterium | reverse complement strand
ATCGGGAGCGGGGAAGTACGCGTTCTCGGATAAGTTTTAACGATGCCGAAAGAGGCGGTCCTTTACGAAAAGATAGACGGGCAGAAAGTCCACTGCTTTCTCTGCGCGCATAACTGCAGGATCGATAACGGGCAGTTCGGCATCTGCGGCGTCAGGAAGAACGAGGGCGGCAGGCTTTATACGCACGTTTACGGCAATGTTATAGCCTCGCATGTCGACCCGATCGAAAAAAAACCTCTCTACCATTTCCTGCCGGGCTCAAGGTCATATTCCATCGCTACCATAGGCTGTAACTTTAAATGCGGGTTCTGTCAGAATTGGGAGATCTCGCAGGTTTCCATACGCTCCGGGGATACACAGGGTTATGAGCTGAAGCCCGAGGAGGTCGTCCGTGAGGCAAGGCGCTCGGCCTGTAAAAGCATTTCCTATACCTATACCGAGCCGACCGTTTTTTTTGAGTATGCCTACGATACGGCGAAGCTTGCCAAACGGGAAGGGATCTACAATAATTTTGTCACCAACGGTTTTATGACCGTTGAGGCGCTTGATAAGATACGCCCCTATCTTGATGCGGCCAATGTCGACCTTAAAAGTTTTCGCGATGAATTTTACCGGAAAAATTGCGGCGGCAGGCTCGAGCCGGTGACGACGGCGATCAAACATATGAAGAAGCTCGGCCTTTGGATCGAGATAACGACGCTTTTGATCCCCGGTGAAAATGATTCGCCGGAAGAGCTGAGGGGCTTGGCGCATTTCCTGGCAGAGGTCGGCAACGAAATCCCCTGGCATATATCAAGGTTCCATCCCGATTATCAGTTTACCGGCCATGAAATTACGCCGGTCGAAAGCCTGATGGCGGCCCGCGATATCGGCGTAAAGGCCGGCCTTAAATACGTTTACCTTGGGAATGTAGATGAGGGCGGCGATACCCACTGCCCGTCCTGTAAGGAACTCGTTGTAAAACGCGGGATGCTTCACACCGAGGCTGTCCGCATCAACAACGGCCGTTGCCCTGCCTGTAATACCCCTCTGGAAGGAGTCTGGAGCTAAGCTATATCTCCGGAAACGCGCCTTCGGCAATGATCCCCATTTTTTGATATACAGGATAGAGGTCTTTTTTAAAGGCCGGCATATTGAAGACAAAGAGGAAAACGGCGCTTATAGTAACGACGCCGGCAACGATGATAGTCGGGAGCACCCCCAGCACGTTTGCCAGTATGCCTGCCAGAAAACTCCCGACCGGCGCTGTGCCCATAAAGGACATGGCATAGAGGCTCATGATACGCCCCCGCTTATCATCATCGACAATGGTCTGAAGAAGTATATTGGTGCCCGAAACGTTGACGACAATACCGAACCCTGACAGGGCCAGCAGGGTAATCGAAAACCACAATGTTCTCGAGAAAAAGAACATGATAAGGCACACGCCGAGCATAAGGCCCGACCAGGATAATATCCTGACAAGGCCGAGCACGGCCTTCCGCTGGGCAAGGAATACCGTGCCCGCGAGCGCGCCGACCCCGACGGAACCCATGAGAAGCCCGAGTGTCTGCGGCCCGCCGTGAAGGATATCACGCGCATAGATCGGCATGAGGATGATATATGATGAGCCGACAAGGCTCATGACGCCCAGGAAGAGCAGGAGGGATCGTATCGGGAGAAAACGTACCGCATACCTGATGCCGTCTTTGACGTGGCCCACAATGTTCATCGCGGCCTGATTTCTGTTCGTGCGCTTTACCTTCATACGGATAAGGGCGGTAATGATCGCGGCGAAACTTAAGCCGTTGATCAGAAAACAGTTCCCTTCGCCGGTAAGCGCGATCACCCACCCGGCTATTGCCGGCCCGATAAGCCGCGCGAGGTTAAAGATAAGAGAATTGAGCGATATGGCGTTCGTAAGGTTCTCTTTACGCTCGACCATTTCAACGACGAAGGAATGCCGCGCCGGGATGTCGAACGCGTTGATGCACCCCATGATGATGCCTAAAAGGACGATCTCTGTCGTCCGGATGACTCCGGTCAGCGTAAGCGCCGCAAGGGTCAATGCCTGCACCATGAGGAGGCACTGCGTCGTTAGAAGGATACGCTGACGGTTGAAATGGTCCGCGACGACACCGGCGATAGGGCTTAAGAGAAACGTCGGGAACTGGCTGGCGAAGATGACGAATCCCAGAAGAAAAGGGGATCCTGTCAAACGGTATACCAGCCAGGCCATTGCGGTCTGTTGCATCCAGGACCCGGTGAGGGATATTCCCTGGCCTATGAAAAAGAGGCGGAAATTAGGGTAACGCAGCGTGCGAAAGATGGTTTTGAACATACGTGATATTGTAGCAGGTATTTAACTGTTTGCAACGGTTCTCTTCTGGGTTATAATCGTAGCATAAAGGCCATGCCGAAACTCTTAATTAGTGACGAGAAATGCAGGATCTACGATGTCCCTTCCCTCGGCGCTGTCGGGATGAAGGCCGGGCATTATTTCCGCCTTTACCCGCGCGACCTTATACCGCTGCCTTCAGGGAGCGAGCTTTTCATGCTGCCGGACAGGATGCCCATAGGATATGATCCCCGGGGAAGGAACTTTATTTCTGTCGATGCCGATCCCTTGGCGCCGGCCGGGCCTTCCCGGAAAAAAAGGAAATGCTTCCCGGTAGCCGCATTCGTTTCGCCCGGATATACTGCGACCTCTAATACCGCATATGAAGAAATCGGCGCCCCCGCATTCCTGCCGCTTTTTGCCTATGCTGCCGTTGCCTTTTATAAGGGAAAGTTTTTCGTAACCGCGGTCAGGGTCGATACCGAAAAAAGACAGGACCTGCGGTTCATGGACCGGACACTGATCGATAAAAATGTCCTGCGCTTTAGGAAATTGTTCCCGAAGAACAGGCTCATGCGCCACCTTGAGACCTGTGCACGGGTGTATGGATGCCCTGCGGCGCGGAATTTTTTCCTAGCGAGGTATGAGGCCCCGCTTCCGACGTCGCCGTCCTGTAATTCACGGTGCGCCGGGTGTATCTCGTATCAGCCTGACAGGAAATGCCCTATAACCCAGCCGCGGATACGGTTTGTGCCGTCCCCCCGGGAGATCGCCGACACGGCGCTGTGGCATATCGGGAATGTCCGGGATCCGGTCGTGAGTTTCGGCCAGGGTTGCGAAGGGGAGCCGCTTATGGCCGGCGATGTTATCGAAGAGGCTGTGCGCCTCATACGGGCAGAAACCGGCAAAGGTATCATCAATCTTAATACGAATGCGAGCAGGCCGGAGCGTATCGGCCGGCTCTTTGACGCGGGGCTTGACAGTATCCGGGTGAGCATGAACAGCATCCGGGAAGAGTACTATACCCGCTATTACCGGCCCCGGGGGTATTCTTTCGCGGATGTCATCCGGTCGATAAAGGTAGCGCGGCAGAAAAAGAAATTCGTGTCGATCAATTACCTGGTAATGCCGGGGTTTACGGATTCGTGGAGCGAGTTTTCCGCGCTCCGCCGGTTCCTGGAAACATACCGGATCAACATGATACAATGGCGCAATCTTAATTTCGATCCTCGCCGATATTGCAAAGCAGTTCATTATGAGGTAAAATCTGAGGCAATGATCGGCATGGCCGCTATGATAACGCGTATCCACCGTGAGTTTCCCTTTCTTATGAAAGGCTATTTCAACCCTTCAAGAAGGAGGATACGGCGTTTTTATGACTGAACCGAGGTTCTCCGGATACGGGAAGATACTGGCGTTTGCGGGCCTCCTGGCCATATTTACACTCATTCCACATTTTCTGGTAAGGACCTCGGTCGTCCTTTTTGGGCCGCTCCTTTTCTTCGACGGGTCCCTGAAAATAAAACGCGAACACATGTTCATAGTATGCCTTACGGTGTATTATTTTACTTTTATTTTTGTCGATATCCCCAGCCTTATTACCGGATTGGCGGTCAAGATCATCATCCTCTATGCCATAGCCGGCATCGGCATCGTGTGGGCATCTATGGCAGCAAGCGCCGTAGAAGGCGGTTTTAAGTTTAGATACCCGGCATACCTCTTCGTTTTATTCGCGGCGCTTTTTACGGTTAATTTCAGGCCTATCACGTATTCGATCGCTTATAGAGGCGATGAGGACTACAGTATAAGCGCGGTTATCGATAGCTCAAAATATTTATACAATCTTTCCGGGCATCTTCATACACTTATAGGTTCTCCCTCTGGTATTGCGCTCTGTTTATGCGCGGTAGGCATATTTGCCGTTCTTTATGCGGTATTCAGGAAAAAAATAAGCGCCGGCGAGACTATAATCTCGATCTATCTTATAGCCGTTTCTTTTATGCTCATCAGGATAGTAACGTATAATGCCATCGAGCAGTTTCATACCCTGACGCGCGGCGTTACGAATGCCGCCATCTCGTATCCCTATCTTCAGAAATGGTTGACGCGCTGTTTCACCGCCGGCGGCGAATATTATGAATCGCTGTACCGGGCGCTGCCTTTTATCGCGGTTGTTTTTTTAAGCTGGTTTCTTTTTTATACGGTACGCCGCATGACACGCTCCGGTTATTTTTCGGCGTTATTATCGCTGGCGCTGGTGACCGTGCCCGTCATCTATTATTATACGAGCCTTTTTTACCAGGACATGCTCGCGATGCTTTTGATCACTTTGTGTATCTTCGACGTGGATCAACTTGTCCATGGGGATTATAAGTCCCTGACTAAAAGGCCGTCGTGGATAAGTTTTATCCTCTTGCCGTTCATGAAAGATACCACCGTGGTTTTTTCCTGCCTCATCATCGCGGCGCGTATCGTCACGCGCTTTGGCAGAAAAAATGTAGTCTGGGCCGATGAGGCTAAGGTCATAGGTGCCGCAGTCTCTATCTATGTTCTTTTTATGACTTTAAAACTGACCTTTATGCCCGAACAAGGCGTGCAGGATCTGGGTTTTTTTCAGTATGCCGGCCGGCCGGGAAGCTACCTGATCGTTATAAAATCCCTTTTTAACCAGCTGGGGGTGATGCTGCCGTTTGCGTTTATCGGCCTGGTATTGATCTTCAGGGAAGACAGGGCCAAGGCGTTATTTTTGTCATCGATGATACTTGCCTATATACTGTTCTACATGGTATGCAAGGGGCCGTTGTATATCGGCTACGCCCGGTGGTATCTTTCCATCGTGCCCGTATTTATATTCCTGACCGTCAGACTGGCCGAATATACTGCGCGGCGTGCCCTCAGGTGGCTTTTGGTATGCTCGCTGGCGGTCTCGAACCTTGTTTTTCTGCCGATACATTTCGACGGGATACGGGTCCCAAACTGGGGATCGTTGGCGACGGACACCTCGGAATACAGTTATCCGGTGCGTGATGCCTTTAAACTGGTATCCGGCTACGAAAGGGTGCCGAGCCTTTTATTCTTCGGCGGGTACTACCATTATTCGGGAGCGCAATTTTATACGAATAAATACCGATTGACCAAAAAAGGCCTGCGCAGGACGTTCTCGATAGTATGTTCGGATGCGCGGTACGACAGGAAAAGGGAGTGGGGATATTTCAGGGAATTATTCAAAAGTTTCAAGAGGGGTTTAGCCGCGAATACGCCCGCGTACATCATATACCTGTCGGTCAATAATATACAGATCCCGGAAGGAAGCATGGTGGGGGGAGCCTATACGGTAGTCAGGGCATTTAAAAACTCGGAACACACGGTGTACGTATTCGCAAAGCACTCAAAAAGGTAACGACACGATGAGCGCCATAATACTGATCCCCACGTTTAATGAGGCATTGAACCTCGAAGGCCTTTTGACGAAGATAGCGGCCCTTCGGCTTGATGTGACCATGCTGGTCATAGACGATAATTCCGGCGACGGGACCGGCGCCCTGGCGGAAAAACTGGCCGCCGGGGACAAGCGGATCATGGTGATGCACCGGGCCGTTAAAGAGGGGCTGGGGGCGGCGTATCTCGACGGGTTCCGGTTTGCCGTCGAAAAGACCGATGCTGATTATATCATAGAGATGGATGCCGACTTGTCGCATAATCCTGACGATATTCCTTTATTTCTGGAAAAGATCAAGACCTGTGATGTTGTCATCGGTTCGCGTTATTACGCAGGCAGGATCAGTATCGTCAATTGGCCCTTAAGCCGTCTTATTTTAAGTTATTCGGCAAGCAGATATGTGCGCCTTTTCTCGCGTATCGGGCTGACCGATCCGACGAGCGGGTACAAATGTTTGAGGCGCGAGGCCGTAAAAAAGCTCCTGGAATGCAGGCCTGTCTCGCGGGGGTATTCTTTTCAGATAGAGGTTAACTATATCCTGTACAAGATGGGCTTCAGGCTTTCCGAGATCCCGATCGTCTTCCGCGAACGCAGCAAGGGCCGGTCAAAGATGCAGACGGCCTTTACTATTGTCGAGGCTATTCTTATCGTGTGGCGGCTTAAATGCAGAACGTACCGGCATAAAACTTCGTGCGAGCATAAGGGTAAAGTATAAGATAAGTTCGCTGTACGCCCGTATGCCCCGTAGCGAAAATAACGGAGGCAGCCTGAGCTGGCTGCCGAATCCTTCCCTGACAAGTTTCATGAAACGCGCCGGCCTTGCGTAAAATGCGAGATTTGCGATCATCTGGAGCCTTCTCATCTCGTTCTCTGTCCTGCCGTCGGGGATATACGGTATCCCTGCCTTCATAAAACCGCTGACCGTAATAAAATTATCCCAGCCTGCCGGTCCCGTCCCGAGTTTTTCTTTGACCAGGTCGTGGACAGGGGTCCCGGGGTATGGGACGAGGAGGTTAAACCGTGTCATGTCGAGAGGGATGTCCCGGGCGAACTTGATGGTCATGGACGATTCTTCTTTGGTCTCTGTGGGAAGCCCCAGGATGAAACTGGCGTATGTCGAGATCCCCGCTTCATGGGTCATGCGTACTGCCCGTTTGTTGTCCTCGGTAGAAAGCCCTTTTTTAACGAGTTTTAAGAGCCTGTCCGAACCGCTTTCAAGACCGTACGCAATCGAGACGAACCCGGCTTTTTTCATTATGGTTAAAAGTTCCTTGTCCACCATATCAGCCCGCGCCATTGCAAGGAAGGATACGGTTTTGGGATATTTTCTGTCGATAATTTTTGCGCAAACGCTGAAGACATGGCCGCGGTTTACGACAAAATTATCGTCGTTAAAAATAATTTTTTTCTGATGATACCGGTAGATCAGGGTGTCGAGTTCACACAGGATATTGTCGGCGCTCCGGTAACGGTAAAACCTTCCGGATATGCTCCGTTGCGAACAGAAGATACATTCGAACGGGCATCCGCGCGAGGTAAGGAGGTTCCCGAAATCATACCGGCCGATATCTTTTTCGAACAGGTGATAGGGGAACGGCGGAAGCTCGTCCAGGTTGCCGATAAGAGGCCTGTCCGGCGTATGAACGACGGCGCCGTCCCGGATAAAGGAGATCCCTTGTATGTCGTCAAGGCTGGAGCCGGTTCCCAGGGCCCTGGCCAGTTCCCACAGCGTTTCTTCGCCTTCATGGCGGACGACGATATCGCCTGAGCCTGTCCGCAAGGCCTCTTCGGGCAGGACCGTGGCGTGCACGCCGCCGTAGATGACCGTAGCATCCGGGTTCGCTGCCTTGATCCACCCGGCAAGCTCATACGAACGAGTCGCGCCCGCGGTGAGGCACGATAACCCTATGATGATAGCGCCCTTATTGTGCGTGAGCCTGCTAATCCTGTCTTTTGATATATATTCGATCTGTTCGTCGATGATCGAGAAAGGGGCCTTTTTAGACAAGAGAAATCCCGCGAGGAACCCGATACTTAACGGCAGCATGGCAGGCACATATTTATTCAAAGGGCCCATCCTGGACCTGTCGTACGAAGGATTGATCAGAATAATCTCAGGGGTCGTCATTGCACGGGTTTCCCGTCCATATCTTCAGGGTAATCAATGCCCATGAGCGAGAGAATGGTCGGCGCTATATCGGTTATGTGAATAGATGCCGGCCGGCGTTTCGGCGCAATGCCGCTGCCGGCCATCATAAAAAGCCCGTCCATCGCATGGTCCGCGTTCCGTTCGCCGGGGGCAATTGTCTCGGTAAAAGAATTATCGGCTAACGAGCCTGACGCCGGGCGCAGGACCGGTTCGACCGAGTAGCCTTTTTGCGTAACCAGGAGTATATCGGGGGCATTATGGGTGTGGACACCGGAAAAAACATCCTCCCGTTTATATGCCGTGATAATACGCTCGCCGGTGGAAGGATGCGTCAGGCCGTTAAGGTGTTCGACGATGAAATTCCGTATCGGGTTGTATTCGGCCTTGTCGACCGTGCCGTTCTTCTGGCGGTTTTTTAAATTGATCCAGATGCCGCGGCTTGTCTCGTTGAACATGAACGCCTTTGTCCGGCCCCAATCGATAAAAGGCCGGTATAACTCACGGTAGAACTTAAATACCGAAGGCAGCGCGAGGATGCGCTGGACAGGCAGGCCTAATCCCGCCAGGGCCAGGGCGGCATTTTTCCCGTGTTTAAGGAGCGCATTTTTGCATCCGGCTTCCCGGCCGGGTGTCAAAAGCCCGTGATATTCGAGAAAATTATTGATAAAAAATTTATACCGTATCCCTTCGAACCCGTGGTCGGAGCCGATGATAAATGCGGTATTGCCGTCGTCGAATTTCATGAGCCTGCCGATAAGCTCGTCGATCTTGCGGTAATGCTCCCGGATAACATAAAAATCATCGTCGTTCCAGTAATAATGCTCGAGCCGGTCGGTCCCCTCGAACATGACATAGATAAAGTCCCAGGCTATCCGTCCGGCGAGCATTTCGATGACGCCGACACGGCGCTCGTCGATGTCGTTAAAGACCCTGATCAGCTTTTCTCTATGGGCGCGGTTTTTGTTCATGACGAAACTTCTGGCGAAGTTCGACCTCAAGCCGGGGTCGAGCTCGACCCCTATGGAATATCCCCGGGAGCTCAATTCCTGTTTGAGCGCCTTTGGATACGTATAGTCGCTTTCGTACGAGGGGGTGAGCATCCCTCCGATAAAATAACCGTTGACCTCATCCGGCGGATAAGAGACGGGCGGATTGACGACGATGACCTTTTTGCCGGCCCTCCCCGCGATCTGCCATACATGCTGCGCGTGAACATCCCTCGATGAGATGACCTGCTTTTCATAATCGATCATCCGATAAAAATCGAATATGCCGTGTTTGCCGGGATTCTTGCCCGTAGAGAGTGATACCCAGCCGGTCGCGGTCATGGGCGGGATGACCGTGCGTAGAGGCGCCATGATCCCTGTCGCGGCAAGTTTCGCGAAATTCGGCAGGATGCCGTTTTTCATCCACGGCGTTATCAGCTCCAGGGCTGCGCCGTCTATTCCTATAAAAACGACCCGTTTTGCGGCCATTACATATACCCCAGGTCCTTAAGGCGTTTTTTTATCTCTTGGTGCTCGGCGTCCGAATAAATAGTATCTTTATAATGCGGGGCAAACTGCCTTAACGCGTATGCGATCACATCATTCGGGTTCTCAAGGGCTTCGGTCTGGGCAACGATCTTCTTAACGGCATGATAAAGGTCAAGCGGGATACTTACCTGGATGTCGTCCGGCATAGGCTCCTCCCTCTGGTTCGGCGGAATAATAACTTTAAAAGTTCGGATGGGTTATAAAAAACAGAACAGTGAAGAGCGCATTCATAAGTGCAATAACAGGTCCCCTGCCGTATGAAATCCCTGACCGAACGCGCCTTATCCGAAGAAAGCAGCGCCTTCAGGGAGTATCCGTGTTCTTTCACATTGCCCATCGAAGAAGAGATGCCCAGAAAAGAATCCAGGGTTTCACAGGCATCGACATCGCCGTTTTCGCGAAGAACGATCATGCGGCGTCCCGCGACACACGGTACGATCTGCTTTTTTTCTTCGAGTATCCTGATCTTGAGCGGGTATTCATAACGTATGACCTTCGCTATCTGGCGGGAAATCCACGAGGATGAGCGATGAGGCTCATCGATAGTTTCCTGAAATTCACGGTAATAACGGAGGTCTACGTTCTTTTTCGCCGGTTCGTACGGATTTCCCCTGATCAACCCGACCCCCCAGTCGTCCACCGGGAATGTAGAGCGCAGGTACGCGAGTATGGCCTTCAGATCAGCCTGGTTATCGCGGTCCATGGTGGTTACCATCGACGAGGTCAGTTGAGGGTACTCGGTTTTGAGCCGGTTAACGATAGCCACTGTTTTTCCGACCTTTTCCGTAAGGCCCGGTATCATGCGCCTTTGATCGTGCCGTTCGCCTATATCGTCGAAAGAGATCGATATCCGGTAAAAGGCCTCGGGAGTGAGCGGGAGGATTTCCCTCAAAACTTTATCGACCGCTTCGGGCAGGCTCCCGTTGGTCGAGATCGTAAAGAACCGTGTTTTCGCATTGGTATAAAAATGCCGCATGATCATGCCGAGGTCCTCCCGTAAGAACGGTTCCCCGCCGGTAAGGCTCATCTGGACGAGGCCGGGCAGTTCCCGGGTGATCATGCCTATCTCGTTTAAGGAAAGTTCTTCGGCAGGGGCGGCCTGTTTGATTTTCAAACGGTAAAAACAATGACCGCATTGAGCGTTACAGCGGGCCGTGACAAAAAAGACCATATGGGTAGGCAGGTCACGGCAGAGGTATGCCTTTGCCATTCGAAGATATTTTGCCATTGAATGAAGTTTTTTCATAGTTATAAGACATCCTTTTTATAGAACGGGATCGTTACCAGGGACAGGCACTGGCTTAAGCCCATGGTGAACGACATAAGAAGTTTTGTCATCGCCGCTTCGATCATGAACGAAAGGCCTTTTTTGCGGAAACAGAGGGCGTAGAACGGGCTAAAATAAAGAAGATGCCACCCGTAAAAAAAAGCTGCGAGCGCGAGGAACCATGGGCTGGCCATAGAAAGGGCTAACGAGCCGAAGAACATGAAATGCATCACGATCCCCTTCACGATCGACGGAGACGTCCCGCCGAGCGATGTGGTCTTCCCCTGCCTTTTTATATATATCCTGAGCCAGGTAAAGCCGCGTTTAAAATGGTTGGTCAGGGCCTCCTTGAAGGTGGCAGGGTATGCGTGGCGTACCGTTATGGCTGTATCGTACGCGACCGGGATGCCTTGCTTTTTCAGCCGCTGGGCAAACTCGGCCTCTTCCAGGCTTGTGCCGAACGAGGTATCGAACCCGCGCATTTCCAGAAACAGCGCTTTTCGGATGGCCGCATTCCTGGGGTTGAATACGTCGGCAAACGTCGTGGCGGGGGCATAGAACATGAAGTATTCGAACAATGCCTGGTAATGCGCCATAAAGGTATTGTTCAGCGGCCGGTAATCGCTGATGCCCATAACCGCTTGTATCGAGCGGTCCTCAAAATGGGCGGACATTTTTTTTAAATTATCGGGGGCCAGCTCAATGTCCGAATCAAGGAAATAGATAATATCATGCCGCGCGGTTTTGACGCCGAGGTTCCTTGCGGCGGCAGCGCCGGAGGGGCGTTCCCGGTATATAGGGGTGATCCTGGGATCGGGGGAAAGCGCCGTACCCAGCCGCGGTAACGACCCATCGTCTACAAGAACGATCTCATAATTTTTATAATCAGCTTTCAGTATCGACGCTATACACCGCGTTACCTCTCCGGGGTTGTTGCGCGCGGGTATGACTATACTGATCGGAAATTCAGGCATCGAAGCCCCTCCCGTTTTATCGTGTAACAGCATATACGGCTAAAAGAAAACTATCGTGTTCGTTACCGCGCCGGGCGACATTAAAAAGCCTCATAAGAGGGGAACCTACGATCAATGAAAAAGGGAAGAGCCTGTTCAGCACCGTGAAGGTGAATATATCCCAGATCTCTAAAAGCGGTCCCCCGAAAAAATAAAAAAATACGTTGATTTCAAGCCCGAGGAGCCTCATGCGGCCTTTCAGGTCGTCGATAGTATACCCCCGCCTGACATGCCCCCATCTATGGCATACGTACCAATCTTCCGCTTCCTGGATATAGGCATGGCCGAAATAACCGGAAAATTCAGGATCGATCAAAAATCGAAGGAACC
>JAQURW010000060.1 GCA_028715425.1 Candidatus Omnitrophota bacterium | reverse complement strand
CATCTCGAGGAATGATTGGGCAAAATTGGAGCGGCTGTCAAAGATAGTGAGAACGAAATTGACCAGCGGTTTTTCAAAACCCATGCTTTTTGAAAGCGCGAGGATATTTTCGATCTGCGATACGCCGTTTAAGGAAAATACGCTGACATCGAGCGGGACCAGGACGCGGTGTGACGCGTGAAGGGCATTCAAGGTCAAAAAGCCGAGGTTCGGCGGCGTATCAATAATGACATAATCAAACTTAGACAGGTCCTCGCCCAGGAGCGACGTCGCCAGGCCGAGTATCGCGCCTTTGACATTGGCAAGTTTGGTTTCCATGGTGCTTAATGAGATGTGAGAACCGATCACCCAGAGGTTGTCATATTTTTTATGGGAAAGCGCTTCGAGCGATATAACGACGTTCGGGTTCAAAAATGATTCGAAAAGAGCGTACGTTGAGTGGGCGAGCTCGGCTATCTTCATGCCGAATGCCGCCGTCGCGTGCCCTTGAGGATCCAGGTCTATAAAAAGGACTTTTTTCCCGGCCTGCGTTAATGCCCCCGCGAGATTGACGGAAGTTATTGTTTTACCGCAACCGCCCTTTTGATTGGCAACAGCGATTATTTCCATGAGGAGCCTCCTTGTGATGAATGAGTTGTTCTTCCGGGAAAGATTTGTTTTATTTGAAGGGTTTTCATATAGGTAATTATATATTCCATAATTCCTGAGTCCTTATTATAACCGATTTAACGGAAAAAGCAACAAAAAGTTCACAAAAAGTTAACAGTATTATTGATTTGTGCTTTGGCCGACTACGCGCTATAATACATCCTTATGCATGAACTGATAATAGGAGGGGCTGCGGCAACGCTTACGACCCTTTCGTTCATTCCACAGGTTATCCGTTTATACAGGACAAAAGACTCCCGAAGTATTTCAATGACGACATTTCTGGTCTTTGGCCTGGGCGTTTCATTATGGCTTGCCTACGGAATTATCATCCGTGATATCGTTATTATTCTCGCCAATGCCGTAACGATCGTGCTTACGGCGATGATCGTGGTAATGAAAGTCTTGTACCGCTAAAAATTATCGTAATAATGGTACGCCAATGCCGCTACCTTGGCGATGAACTGTTTCGGCAGGTATGCATGCTGATAGGGGTGTTCAGTCAGGGCGCAGATCAAAAAATTTCCTCTATCGGTAAAGACGATGCCGACATCATGGCAGGCTCCCTGTTCAAGGCCGGTCTTATGGGCGATAACCGTGCCCTTCGGCAGCCGCCGGGGAATGCGATCGTTTATTTTCTGGCCGGCCAGAAGCCGCAATACCTTCTCGGAAACTGACGGCGAAACCAGTTTGTTATCGTATACTTTCTGGAGAAGGAGCGCCATATCCCGGGGGCTCGAATAATTCTCGACCCCGCGTTTTCGCGCTTTAAAGTCCATCATCTTACGGGATAGGTTGGTATCCTTTAGCCCCAATTTTTTAAAATAACCGTTCAGGGTATTGAACCCCAGATTATTGATCAGGATGTTCGATGCGGTGTTATCGCTTTCAGTGACCATGATCCTGATCAGATTGTCGAGTGTATAGGAGGTACCGATAGGCATGCCTTTAAGTATCCCGGAACCTGAGGTGATATCGGATCTCTTAAGCTGTATTTTTTGCTGAAGATCGACCTTATGCTCGGCCGCCGCATAAAAATATGCGCACATAATGGGGATCTTAACGAGGCTGGCTGATTTGAAAAGCCTGGTCTTATTGTGATACAGTTCCCAATCCTTATCAAGGTCCTTGATGATGATGCCGCTGGTACCTTTAAAACGGAGTATTTCCAGAGCTATATTTTTTTTAAGGGCCTTCCAGGCAGCTTTTCTTTTTTTTAACTCAGCGTCGTGTGCCTTTTCTTTTTGAGCCTGCAGATCATTCTGATATGCGATCTGCGTGTTTAACGCAATCAGGTGAGCGGAAACAGCATATATGCCCCAGGTAAGGCACATGAGAAGAAAAATATAAACAACGATTTTTTTCCCGAAAATAAATTTTGGCATATCGGATATTATATCCTTAACAAGCAAGAAGTCAATCTTTGAAAAAACTTGACTTTTGGGCTTTTAAAGGTATACTTAAAAAAGACATCAATCCGGCCTATTAATAACAGAATAACGGAGGTACAAGATGAAGAAATGTTTATTGGCAGTGCTTACATGCATGCTGGCGCTTTCCGTCGCAAGCCTGGCCTATGCAGCGGATAATCCAGAGGCTCAGGCAGCCCCCGAAGCGTCGGTTGCGGCTGAGGTCCCGGCTGCGGCTCCAGAAGCTGCCCCGGCGACAGAGGATAACACGGAATATGGTTACGGAACGGTTGTTTCAGTGGACGATGCCAAGAAAGAGATCGTCATAAGCGAATATAACTGGGAAACGGACGCAGAGGCCAATGTTACCTATTCCGTTGCCCCTGAAGCGAAGTTCGAGAATGTTGCCGGCTTAAAGAATATTACCGCCGGCAGCTATGTTGATATAGAGTATCTTGCGGGAGAAGGCGGGAAAAGAGTCGCGAAACTGATCAGCGTGTATGAACCGGAAACAGAGGCTGAAATGGCGCCGGAATCTGCTCCGGCTGCAGCTCCGGCAGCTCCCGCTGCGGCTCCGGCCGCGCCGGCACCTGCTGCGCCGGCACCTGCTGAGCCTGCTAAATAATAATAAAGGACAGTAAGCATGGGGCATATGAAATTATCGGACGGGTTACGCAGATATTTACGCCGCCAAAAGCTGATCATAAAGCATATGGCAAAGGATACAACAGAATATAACCGGTTAACGGCGGAATTGTTGAAACGGTTTTATAAAAAACCCGGGTCCGGTAAGGCAGATTCCCCAGCAGGTCTTAAAGCTGAAACAAGCGCGAAATAATATCAGATACCGTACGGCTGGGTTCTTAGTGGGATACACTGAGAACCCAGTTTTTTTGCGGTGGAAGGGATGACAGCATGATGCGAACGCTCCTCCTGGCATTTATCCCGATCTTCGTTGCCGTCGACGCTATAGGCGTCCTGCCGATATTCGTGACCCTGACTGAAGGGATAGGTTTGAAGGAAAGGCTCAGGGTCATTGTGCAATCGATGATAACCGCCTTATGTCTGGCCGTGGGATTCATCTTCCTCGGCAGGGCGGTATTCGGGTTCCTCAATATAACCATCGGCGATTTTATGGTCGCGGGTGGCGCCATCCTTTTCTGCATCGCGATCATCGATATCGTCAACCCCGATAAAAGACGCAGGAAGACACAGGAGTTAGGGGCTGTCCCTCTCGGGACACCGCTTATTGTCGGTCCGGCCGTCTTGACGACATCGCTCATTATTATTTCCGAATACGGTGTCGGTCCGGCCATTTTTTCCGTATCGGCCAATATCCTCCTTGCCGGTATTATTTTTTCCTGTTCGGAATTCCTGATCCATGTTCTGGGCGTCGCGGGCACCAAGGCTCTTTCCAAAGTCATGAGCCTTCTCCTGGCCGCCATTGCGGTTATGATGGTAAGAAAAGGGATCATGGCTATCTTTTTCCAGAGTTGACGAGATATATTTTTTGGTATATAATTTCATAACGCATACATATAAAGCCTGTGTGGCGGAAGGAGGATGCGGTGATGAAGAAAATTTCGGTTTTATGTGTGGCAGCGCTTTTCCTTTTAGGAATAGCATTTTCAGAAGCGGCCAGCAGGGATTCGGGAGACCTCATTAAACAGGGGCTTTTAGGCGCGGGTGCCGGTGCTGTCGGCGGTGCCGTATCCGGCGGCAAGGGCGGCGACCTGTGGAAGGGTGCCCTCGCGGGCGCGGGGGTGAACATCGTCGGCGGAGCGCTGTTGGATTCCATAAGCGGGGAAAAGGTCGACACGGTCGATAATGTGCAGCGCATGCAGCCGCAGGATGCCTATAGCCAGGGATATAATGAAGGCTTCGGCAACGGCTACAAACAGGGCTATACCCAGGGATATCAGGAAGGCGTCAAAGAAGGCGCCCGGAGCAGCGTGCAGAATGAGGTGCGACAGGTCAGGTAGCTGAGAAACAGCTATCCCAACGCATCAGATTGCGTTGGGGGTAGCTGAGAAACAGCTATCCCAACGCATCAGATTGCGTTGGGGGTAGCTGAGAAACAGCTATCCCAACGCATCAGATTGCGTTGGGGGTAGCTGTATGGCCGCATAGCGGCTAAACAGCTGAAAATGTTGTGCGAAAGGCAGGGAAAAGATTGTTTCCCTGCCTTTTTTTATGGTAAGATATGAGCCATGGCCCAGGAACGTATTCTTATTGTAGAAGATGACCCGCACATTGCAAAACTGGTCAGATATAATCTCGAGAAAGCAGGTTATACCTGTGCCGTGGCGTCGACCGGCGAACAGGCGCTTAAAGCGCTTGACTACGAACCGGTGAGCCTGGTTATTCTCGATATCATGTTGCCGGTGATAGACGGTTTTGAAGTGTGTAAAAGGATCCGGCAGGATCAAGGCCTGGCGGCGATACCTATTATAATGCTTACAGCGCGCGGCGAAGAGACGGACCGGGTTGTCGGCTTTGAACTTGGCGCCGATGATTACGTCGTTAAACCGTTCAGCCCCCGGGAACTTGTCCTCCGTATCAAGGCGGTATTGAACCGGAAACGCGAACCACCCGTGCAGAAAAGTGTGGTTCTGGCCGGTACGCTGAAAATCGATATCCCGCGGCATATCGTTACCGTCGACAAAAAGGAGATCGTCCTCACCCTTATGGAGTTTGATCTCCTGGTGCTTCTCGTCGAGCGGCGGGGAAGGGTGCAAACCCGGGAAAGCCTTTTGACCGACGTATGGGGCCTCGACAGCGAGGTCGAGACCAGGACGATCGATACGCATGTCAAACGTCTTCGGGAGAAGCTCGGAAAAATCGGCAATATGATCGAGACCATCCGGGGTATCGGGTATAAGTTTAAAGAGGCATGAACCGGACGCCTGTCTTTGTTCCTCACATTTGATCCTCTCCGATTAAAATTCACACGCATTTCACCATCGTGCAATATTCCTGTCACTTTCTTTTCTTAGAATAGAGCAGTAGTTCAAGAACAAAAAAGAAAGGAGAGTGGCATGAAAAAGATCATTATCATCGTCGCGGTGGCTTTTGCCGTCAGCGGTATTGCCGTCCGCACACCTGCGTGGGCAGGTGAAGTGGACATCCTGGTCACGAAGCTTGTCCAGAAAGGCATCCTGACGCCGGCAGAGGCCCAGGTTATCCTGGATGAAACAAAACAGGAATCTGCCAAAGAGCTTGCCAAGGCTCTAGCTACGACAGCTCCGGAATGGTCGCAGAGGATCAAGGTCAAAGGCGATGTCCGGGTGCGTAATCAGGTTGATTGGGCCAAGAATCTTTCCAACACAACCGGCACAGCGCATCAGGAGATACGTCAAAGAGTACGGGCACGGGTGGGAGTTGAGGCAAAGATCAATGACCAGGTTTATGGCGGGGTAAGGCTCGCTTCCGGATCAAGCAATGCCGCCAACTCTACCAATCAGACGCTTACCAATACGTTTAATAAAAAACAGGTGTGGATAGATCAGGCCTACCTAAGCTGGTTCCCCCAGTTCCAGTATTTGCAGGGGTCAAGCCTGTGGGCCGGCAAATTCGCCATGCCGTTTGAGACCACCGAGATGACATGGGATAGCGATATCAACCCTGAAGGCATGGTATTTAAGTATGTATCGCCTGCTTATCAGCCTGGCGGCATTCCTGAAGTCAACCTGTTTTCGAATATCGGTATGCTTTGGCTTGAAGAATTCTCGAATTCAGAAGCCGACAAACTTATGTGGGTATGGCAGGCCGGTCTCGACGCCCTGGTATATAAGGAATGGGATGAGAGGTTAAAATTTACGGCAACCTACTGGGTCCCTTCTAATATCAAGGATCAGACCACGTTAACGGGCGCACATGCCACCAACAGCACGATCGGCACTTACCCGACGCCGGGCAATACGCATGGGATGCCTGACGTTGGTTATTACCGTTATAACTATGAGGTGTGGGATTTTCTGGTCAATCTGGACGGGAAAAAGATAATGGACTATGACATCGGCCACGGTCTGTTTGCCCAAATCCTTAAGAACCCCGATGCCGAAAGTTGTAACGCCGCTTATTCTTTCGGCGGGTATCTTGGAAACAAAAAGTTAAAAAACCAGGGGGAATGGAAGGCAGGTGGGGATTTCCGGTATATCGAGCGTGACGCGATACTGGATGTGTTCCCTGATTCTGATTTCTTTGCGTTTTCTCCCGACGGGACGCCGCAGGAAGGCGGCACCAACGTTTATGGTTTCAAGTTGTATTGCCAATATGCCTTGCTCAAAAATACCTTCCTGAACCTGGCGTACTATTGGACGAATCCGATCAAGCATCGGGAATTTAACAACGCGGCATTGACCGGCAATAATCCGGTCTATTCGTCGCCGCGGCAGCTTTTCCAGGCCGATATCGTTGTGGCATTTTAAGGGAGGGAATCATGAAAGGATATATTCGTTTAATATTAGTGGCGGGGCTCTTGTCTTTTTCGGCAACGGGCCAGGCTAAAGAAATGATCCAGATAAAAGGGTCTGATACTTTGATCAACCTCGTCCAGAAACTGAGCGAGGTGTATATGCAGAAAAATCCGGGAAAATACCTGTCGGTGACCGGCGGTGGATCGGGAACCGGTATTGCCGCGCTTATCAACAGAAAATGCGATATCGCGGACGCGTCCCGTCAGATTAAAGGGTCTGAAGTGGAGCAGGCGGTAGCCGCGGGTATTAATCCGAAAAGAGTTATTGTCGCGGTAGACGGCCTCAGTATTATCGTGAACGCGAATAATTCAGTTAAGCAACTGACGTTTGACCAGGTAGGGAAGATCTACCGCGGTGAGATCTTCAACTGGAAGGAATTGGGCGGCGATGACGAGCCGGTCACCTTATACGGCCGTCAACCGAATTCCGGGACCTATGACTTTATGAAGGAAGTCGTTATGAAAGGCGATTATTCGCCGCGGATGATGCAGATGAACGGCAATGCCCAGATCATCGAAGGGGTCAGGTCGGACAAAGGATCGATCGGGTATGTCGGCGTCGGGTATGTGAAAAATGCCACGGGCATTGCCGTCATTAATATCGCGCGGAGTGCGGGAAGCCCGTATTTGAGCCCCCTCAACACCGATGATGTCGTAAGCGGACGGTATCCGATATCACGGCCGCTTAACCAGTATTTGGCCAAGGTGACGCCCGACATTGTTGATTTTATCAGATTTGAATTAAGCCCCGAAGGGCAGAAAATAGTGCAGGATGAGGGGTTTTTTACGCTTCCGCCGGAATATGTCGAGTCGAATCAGGCGGTTTTAGGGAAATAACTTCCCATGATTAAACGTATGAAAGAAAAGATTATCCACGGGTTATTTTTTCTTAACGGGCTTCTGGTTATTGCCGCGCTTCTGGGTATTTTTTTGCTTCTTATCGTAACAGCCCTGCCGGCGTTTAAAGAGATCAGGCTATCCGAATTTCTTTTTACTGCGGTATGGGATCCGACATCGTATGCGCGGCCGTCATACGGCATCCTTGCGATGCTGGCCGGTACCTTATTAGTTACGTGCGGCGCTCTGTTAATAGCCGTTCCGATCGGTATCGGAACGGCGGCGTATCTTGCGGAGGTCGCATCGCCGCGCGTGCGTGAAATAGCCAAGCCCGTCGTCGAGGTCCTTGCGGGCATCCCGTCGGTCGTTATCGGGTTTTTAGGCATTGTCCTGGTCGGGCCCTTTGTTGCCAGGATTTTTCATACTTCAAACGGGCTTAACGCGTTGAACGGTTCCGTACTGCTGGCGATCATGGCGCTGCCGACGATAATCAGCCTTTCCGAGGATGCGCTCAATGCCGTGCCTGTGTCTTTTTGCGAGGCGTCCCTTGCACTGGGCGCCTCGCGCTGGCAAACGGTAATACTGGTAAAAATTCCTGCCGCTCTTTCCGGTATCATCGCCTCTTGCATGCTCGGTATGGGGCGTGCCATAGGGGAGACCATGACTGTGCTTATGGCGACAGGCTGCGCCCAGGCCATGCCGCACTCGTTCATTGATCCGGTAAGGACGCTTACGGCGACTATCGCCATCGAGTTGGGCGAGGTGGCATACGGAAGCACACATTATTACGCGCTTTTTGCGGTAGGGTTGGCGCTCTTTATCATAACGTTTATGGTAAATCTCGCATCCGATGTTATCCTGCATAAATATCAGAATGTAGTGAAATGAAAGCGAAACAGGCCGAAGAGATTATCGGGTTTTTACTGTTACGGCTGTGCATGGCCGTTATCGTGGTTATATTATGCGTGATATTTTACGATAGTATAACTAAGGGCATAGGCTCGGTCAGCTGGGAATTTTTGACGGCAATGCCGAAGAACGGCATGACCGAGGGAGGAATATTTCCGGCGATCACAGGAACATTCCTGGTTACGGTTATAACCGCAGTTCTCGCCATTCCTCTTGGCATGGGATGCGCGATCTATTTGAACGAGTATGCCGCTGATACTATGGTAACGCGCCTTATACGCCTGTCTATACGGAACCTGTCCGGAGTTCCTTCCATTGTATACGGGTTGTTCGGCGTGGTGCTTTTTGTGCAGTTTATGCGTTTCGGCACCTGTCTTTTATCGGCGGGGTGCACGCTGGGGCTCATGACATTGCCCTGGACCATAACCGCCAGCGAAGAGGCTCTGAAAAATGTGCCAAAAGCTTACCGCGAAGGGGCTCTTGCGCTCGGCGCCACAAAGTGGCAGTCTATACGGACCAATGTCCTGCCCTATGCAGTACCGGGTATGCTGACCGGCACCATCCTCGGGCTTGCCAGGGCCGCGGGGGAAACGGCGCCTATTCTTTTTACGGGAGCTGCGTTTTTTATGCCGTTTTTGCCCGAGTCGTTATTCAGCCAGTTCATGGCGTTGCCGTATCACCTGTACATCATGTCGACGCAGCATCATGCCATAACCAAGGTTCGGCCGCTGGCATACGGGACGGCGCTGGTATTGATCGTTCTTGTTTTTGCCATGAACTTTTCGGCTGTCGTGATAAGGTATCACTTGAGGAAAGTAAAAAAAGAGTGAATGATGAAGAGCGTAAAGATCATAAAGATCAGCGCCGGGAATTTTAGTTTTTGGTATGGCGCCATGAAAGCGTTGAGCGGCATTTCGATGGATATATACGAAAATGCGGTCACGGGCATTATCGGCCCGTCGGGGTGCGGGAAGTCGACATTTTTACGAAGCATTAACCGTATGAACGACCTTATACGCGGCAGCCGGGCTGATGGCGCGATGCTTCTGGACGGAAAAAATATTTTTGAGCCTGACGTCGACGTGGTCGAACTCCGGCGGCGTGTCGGCATGGTGTTCCAGAGATCGAACCCTTTTCCCAAGACGATATTCGACAATGTCGCTTACGGGCTCAGAGTAAACGGTATAAAAGACAGGAACTATATCGCCGCCAAGGTCGAAAAGAGCCTTAAGGATGCCGCGCTCTGGGGCGAGGTTAAGGACCGCCTGCGGCAAAACGCCTTTGAGCTTTCCGGAGGACAGCAACAGCGGTTGTGCATCGCGCGCGCCCTGGCCGTCGAACCGGAGGTTCTTCTCATGGACGAACCTGCTTCGGCGCTTGATCCGACGGCCACACTGAAGGTTGAAGAACTGATCCATGAGCTCAAAAAGAAGTATGCTATTATTATCGTGACTCATAATATGCAGCAGGCGGCGCGGATCTCGGATTATACCGCTTTTTTTATGATGGGAGAGCTTGTAGAATACGATCAGACGACAAAGATATTTACCAATCCTTCGAAAAAGATAACGGAAGAATATATTACCGGGCGCTTCGGTTAATGGGCCGGTCACATTTCAAGAACCGCTCCTTGGAATAATCGTCCGGAAAAACTGAAAAAGGGTTAGGTTTGTAGATCGATCCCGACCGGGCAATGGTCTGAACCCATGACATCAGGGAGGATAAACGCATTTTTGACGGAGGCTTTCAAGTTTTCGCTCACGAAAAAATAATCGATGCGCCAGCCGACATTCCGCTCACGCGCCCCGGTCATAAGGTCCCACCACGTATAATGACCGGGCCCATCCTGGAACATACGGAAGGTGTCAATAAAGCCGTGTTCCACTACCTTGTCTATCCATGCGCGCTCTTCGGGAAGAAACCCCGATATTTTCGAGTTTTCTTTAGGCCGCGCAAGGTCGATTTCCTTGTGGGCGGTATTGACATCGCCGGTTATGATGACCTTTTTGTTGTGTTTTTTAAGCTTATCGAGCGCATCGAGAAAGGCGTCGTAGAACCCGTATTTATACGCCAGCCGTTCGGGAGAAGCCTTGCCGTTCGGAAAATAGATATTGAAAAGCACCGTATCGTTAAAGTCTGCCCTGATGATCCTGCCTTCGTTGTCGTACTTTTTTGCGCCGAACGATGAAGATATCTTATCGGGTTCTTTCCTGGTATAGAGGGCGGTGCCGCTGTAACCCTTTTTGTCGGCCTCTGAAAAATACGAATGGTATCCGGGTATTGTGGTGAGCTCAGGCGGGAGATCCGCAATGCCGGCCTTGGTTTCCTGCACGCACAGGATGTCGGGTTTTGCCGTTTTTAACCATTCGAGGAAGCCTTTTTTATGGACGGCACGAAGGCCGTTAACATTCCAGGATAAAATTTTCATTTATTTTTTTGCCTTGCCCTGATTCGCCACGCTCTCCATGGCTTTCTTAATCGTCTCGGGATCCCCGATATAATAATGTTTTAGGGGCTTCAGATTTTTATCGAGCTCGTACACGAGCGGGATGCCCGTCGGGATATTCAGCGATACGATGTCTTTTTCGGATACGGTGTCCAGGTACTTGACGAGCGCGCGGAGGCTGTTGCCGTGCGCTGCGATCAGGACTTTCTTGCCGGATTTTATCACGGGCGCAATGGTCTCGTGCCAGAGCGGCAGGAAACGGGCAACGGTATCTTTGAGGCATTCCGTCTGCGGAACATCTTTCGGGTTAAGGTCTTTGTAACGCGGGTCATGCCCCGGATAACGCGGGTCGGTTTTTCCCAAGGCAGGCGGCTGGATGTCGTAACTGCGCCGCCAGATAAGGACCTGCGCCTCGCCGTACTGGGCTGCCATTTCTGATTTGTTCAGGCCCTGGAGCCCTCCGTAATGGCGTTCGTTAAGCCGCCATGAGCGGGTTACGGGTATCCACATAAGGTCCATTTCGTCCTGGACGATCCAGAGCGTCCTGATCGCCCGTTTTAAAACCGACGTGTAGGCGACGTCGAAGGTGTAGCCTTCTTTTTTAAGCGCCTTTCCGCCTTCATGCGCTTCCTGTATTCCTTTGTCCGAAAGGTCGACATCGGTCCACCCCGTGAACCGGTTTTCCTTGTTCCATACGCTCTCGCCGTGGCGGATGAGCACGAGTTTGGTGATAGTATCGGTTGCCATAGAGTCCTCCCGTAGTTATGACAAATATATCCCATCTCGCGTCATTTGGCAATTAAAAAAATGTTACACTAGAATTACCTTGTGGTGACATTCTTGCCCTTATGGTACGGTAAAATAAACCGTATGAAATCTATCGCCCGATCGATACTCTGTATTCTTATAATTACGTCACTCATTGCGGATACGGCAGGGTGGGGGCTTTCGCCGATCCCGGCTTCGCAAAATCCTCAAGTCAAACGTGATGTGATCCTCGAGTATTACTGGCGCACGCGGGGCATCATTGTCGCCGGCTCTAAAGACGACCAGGCTCTGTTACGCCGCAACAATGCCGATTGCCTTCTTCTCTCATGCGGTAAATACCTGGTGGAGCCGCATGTTGCCGGCGATAACGTCCGGCTGCTCGGCGGTATAATCCATGAAGACGTGGAGGCCGTCATGCAGATCCTGGCCAGCGGCATATTGTCGCCGGAGGACCGCTATAAATACCGCGCGATCACAGAGTTGGTGGTACGGTTTTTTCCGCCTGAAGACGGGATCCCGTACACGGAGCTTGCTATAAACCATCTGGTGGCGCGGATGTTCCAATGGCGCGCGCTCATGGAAGAAAAATTGATGACTGCCGGAGATCTCCCCCTGCCTGAACGCTCATTTATGGC
>JAQURW010000059.1 GCA_028715425.1 Candidatus Omnitrophota bacterium | reverse complement strand
TGATAAGTTCCACATCCCAGGCGATACCTGCTTGCTTTAATTGTTCCCGATCGAGTTCGAGCAAACTTCTGTCGTTGCCGGGATCTTCTTTAGTGCCGACTGAATCCGCCATAAGTATGACGTGTTTCAAGTTGAGGAGTTTGATCATCTGAAGGGCCGCGGCGCCTTTTGACGTCGCAACCACATCGACGCCGCCTTGCGAGGCAACGACTTCCGCCGAAGGCGAAAGCGTGCCCTGTGCCTTCATGGCTTCGATCCTGGCGCGTAAAAGACGGGCTATTTTTAACCGTATTTTTTGGACCGCAGGATCGTCTTCCACATAAAGCGTGACACCGGCTTCATTCACCTTCATCCGTATCTTTGCCTGAACGGTTGCGTCAATCCCTTCGGCGCGTATAGCTTCGCGCAGCGCGGTCTGTGCCTCCTGGGCCACCGCCGAAACGGCGTCAAGGGAACCGAGTTTCGCCTTGGTAAATCCCGGACAGCGTTCGGCGATATCAACGACCGAACCGCCCGTGTCGATGGCCCAACCTTCTGCGCCCCCGTTGGTAAGGGTTAGGTACGGTTCGGCTCCGCTCATCCGCGCGACACGGGCCGCACCGCCAAATCGTTGTTCCAGAGTCTCCCACGGCAATCCGGAGATAGTGATGTTCCTGACCCCCGAACGGGCAAGGGCGGTTTTGGCGGCAATAGTCTCCTTCGATGAAACCGCTTCGTTCCTGTCTCTGTCGACCCCGTCAAAATCGTTTATGAACGCCTCGACGCGGCTAAGCCTGGCTGTATCAGCAATAAGTTCGGCCCAGGTTATATTGCCGGTTACGGCAGGCTTGCCGTTCTTTTTCCGCGGCCTGATCGTTATTGTCCCGTCAGCCGCCTGGACTGCCTCATAATGATCCAGCGGCCTTTCTCTGCCGGTATCATTCGCAGAATAAATTACGAACGGTACGGTTGGCGAACCTCCGAACTCAAAAACAGCGACGAGCTCATTACCCGGGAACAGGAACGTCTTGGGTCCGACCCGTAACCGCAGGTCTCCCAACGAGCGTAATTTCCCCCGTATCAGGAAATCGAGTGGCCCGCCCGGCAGGCAAAATTTTGAATACACGCTTAAGGTATTGGCAGAGACAGGCAGCCGCGTAAGGATATCAGGGTCAGTCCATACGATATCCTGCGCGAGAAAAGTTATGATCAATATACCTGCGATGATTTTACGCATGTATATAAGTATACGTATACAGATACTAATTATGTCACTATTATGTAACACAAATGTAAAAGTTTGCCGGAAGAGTCCCTTTACAACGCCTGCCGTACGAGGGCCATGGCCTCCATGGCTTGATGAAGTTCTTTAAGATCGAGTTTGCGGATCTTGAGGGTTTTTTCAAGCTTAAATAAGTTCTCTTTCTTCAAAATATCCTCAATATTCTGGCCGGGTTCACAGAGATAGGCAAGAAGGTTTACGAGCGACTGCGTCTTGATCCCGGTCCTTTCATAATCAAGCAGTTTTATGCCCAGCTCAAAAAACGTCATAATGTCCGGATATTCTTCTTTATCCTGTTCCAGTACTTGAACTTTTATATTCGGGTCGGCCATAAGCGTCGCCAATCGCGTTTTCACTTCGGCAGTTAATAAATTGAGCGGTATCTCGATCAGCGCCTTCGCCCCTTCATTTTTTTCCATAAGCCTGCGGATATTCGCTTCGATAGCGTCGAGCCGGGCGGCCAGGTCAGTCGACGGCATATACTCGCACACGATACTGGCAGCATTGCCTGCGGCATAATGTTTGTCTCTCAATTCCCGCTTTACTTCGTTCATCGCGCCGGGGACTTTACTTTTGAGGTCAATAGGCACGAACTGGACGACGATGTTCATCGGCCCCGGCAGGATCTCGGACAGGCCTTCGGCGCCCAAAACACCCCTCACCGCAAGGTGCGCCCTGAGCCGGTCGGGACCGGCCATCGTAGAATCGATCGCATCGTACAAATTATTTAAAAAATCGATCCGGCCGTTCTCTGATTTTATAGCACCAAGCTGCGGCATAAGCGCGGCCTTTGTTTTTTAAAGAAGCGCGGCATCATCCTGCGCAAGCCCGGATCTTATTCCCGCTGCCGCTATTACCACAGGGGAAACAATCGGCGGGGCCGGCATAGGGCTGGCGAGAAGCCGGCCGGATCGATCCTGCCCGGAAAACTCCGTTCTTAACTTCGCAAACATCCCCTTACGGTCGCTCTCAAGCAATTGCCGTCCCTGCACCGTATTAAGTTGAAATCTATCCCATACATTCTGCATTACTTCATAGTGGGCCCTGAAATCGGCATCCGGATGTTCCTTTAATATCCGCGCCAGATTGAACATTACCTCTCTGGTCAAGAAACCTTGCGGATCAAGCTCATCATTCGCGCATACCTCGAGGAGGAGGGCCGGGGGAATGTTATATAATATTTTTTTCATCACACCATCATTTTCCCGAATATGATCAACCCAGTATATAAGGATCGTTAACAGTTCGGTTATGTCCATGCGATCGGCGTTGTTTTTATCAAGAAGAAAGGCCAGTATCTCTTCCTTGGTTAGCGATTGACCGCGGATAGTGCCGCGGTCAGCCAGTTCGCGGACATCGTTTCTAAAATTTTCTGCTTCAAGCGTTCGGGTAACCGCTCCGAACGAAACAGGTTCCGGCAACCCCTTGAAGCCGGCATGCGCTGCACGGAGCCGGTATTCGTCTGCCGGCGACAGATCATGGAGCGTTAACGCAGCGCTTATCATAGAATCGATACTCCCGAGCGATCGATATTGTTCCATGATCGTCTTTTTTGTTGCCTCGTCGATTATCCCGAGCCGAATAAGAAAATCAAGATCTTCAACCTTTGAAAATATCCAGACGCCGTCGATATCGCGCGCCAGGCCTTTGTTAAACGCCATTTCAAGGCAAAAGGCGAGCGCCTCTGTCCCGTAGGACCAGAACTTCCCTTCGTAAATCGTCTCTTTCCTGAACAACCGGATCAGTTCCGGGTGTTCCGCTTTGAAATAGCGCGCTACTTCAAGCTTCTTTTCTTCGCTTAAGCGGCTGTACATTTCATGGCCGAACTCGTGGATAAATGTCGCCATCATATCAACACTCACACGCGGATGCCTGACAATGGTTCGCCTGAAATGGTAGGCCCCTGCTTTTTCGTTTTCGACAAAGATCCATCTACCTGCTATTTCGGGATTAAAATCGTTCCTCCTTAACTGCGATAATACAAAATCTTTTACCAGCGGCGTATCATTCAACTGTTCCTCAAACTTCATTTTATCGTCCTGGCCTGTTACCCACGGCAGATACAATTCATAGCGGCTGTCCGCAATAGGCTCCTTTCTGGATATCTCAAGCTGCCCGGCAACGTCTGCGAGACAATGATCGGGAAGCTGGTAGAAAAACTTTCCTTTTCCCTGCGTATCGGCGAGATCTCCCCACCTGACCGCAGCGCTTGCCGGCTTGCCGTCGTTCACATAGACAATAAATATGACCCTTTCGGTCCCGGCACCTTTACGCAGGTCAAATTCATACATAATACCGTGTTGATCGGCATCTTTATTGCCGATATATTCCGCCTTTTTGAATGCAAGATCCTTAAAACGCTTTTCGATCTGCGCTCCTGTGATCGTACCGTCCGGCCGCCCCGTCAGCCAGCTTGTGATCATCCGAAGGACCCTTTCGTTGGTTCGATTCCTGTAAAGTTTTTTAAGAAGCTCCTTTTCGCCTGCGACAAAAGGCATACCCTCCACAACCGGGCCGGACGGCATTATCCCGGCGCCAGCCGGGGCAAGCGGCGCGGCGGCGGCTGTCGACAAAACACCGCGGCCAAGGGCCGGTTCAGCGCCAACGTTACCTTCAGCTACCGTGTATCGATTCCGGGTTTCAAGTATTGTCCTGGCCTTGTCGATCACCTTGTCTTTAAGTATGTTGTACTCTGCAAGTTCCAGATATTTTTTATTTTCCATTGTTCTCCGCAACACGTTGATATCCACGATCCCATCCAGTTCTTCATCCGTACTATCGGCATCCGGGAGCGCCTCTTTGATCTCTGCGCGTAGAACCGCATTCAGCCAGTCTTCATAAAATTTAGCCGGGGTGAACGACCTTCTCATGATCCCTTTAATATCATCTATTGACACAACAAGCGCTATGAGGATATTTTTAAACATCCAATAACCGATCCCTATTCGCAGATAAAAAAGTTGGCCCGGGATAATGAAGAGGCCGCCGATCAATAGTGCCATTAAGATAACGTGTGACAGCGGCCCTGCAGCGCCTACGACAAACCTTTTCAATCTCCAGTTCGGGGTTGTCATAACTCCCACATATTTTGATTTTACCCCTAAGGTAGGAACATGTCCGAGCAGGTTCATTATAATACCTTTTCTTTCGGCTTTCCCGACAAGGTTAATCGGACGCCCGAATACAAGTTTCATATCCGTTGCCTTAAACAAATATCGCGCCGGGAGGAAGTGGAAAAGTTCATGCAGACTTAGTGTCATCACAATAACCGCCACCCCAAAGGCCAGGCCGCCTATCCCCCCTTCGATCCCCATAAGAAGAATGGGCGAAAGCACGGCCGGCTCCAGCATTGTTTCTATGGGTGAACGCTGCCGTTCAGGCGTTGCCCCTTCCGGCAGCACCGGCACATGTTCTCTCCTATTCGACGCAGCAACAGCGTGCGCGATCAACGCTTCCTTACTCTTGCCGAATATTTTTTCCATTTCAAGATCGTCGATCATCAGGCTCAGCCTCGCCTCGGGCTTATCCCCCTTACCGGTCAGCTGGATATGCTGGAATATGTCCTGCATAAACTCCGCTATAGCGGCATCCGGGTCTGCCGCGGCCTTAAGGCTTTCCATATCCACATGCATTTTCCGGCGGATATTCTCATCCAGGGTAAACCCGGCTATTTCCTTATATATACCGGCCTTACCTATCATCTTGGCGGTCATCCTCACTCCCGGGGTAGAATCTTTGCTGATGTATAACCTGAGCATGCCGTCCCTGCGGTCGTCAAGCGCATCCTGCCGTCCGAATATCCTGTATTTTCCGCCGATCTTCGCTACCGCCAGCCTGCTAATACTGAAGGCATTACCCTCGTCCGACGCCAAAAGATTCTCAAACAGATAATTATCCTGGACCCACGTGCCCGGCAAAAAATCAAGGATCAGGCCGTTTACAAATCCTTGCGCATATCCCATAGCTATCAGGCGTTCTTTTAAACGGGTTTCCAGCTGCAAATATGCTTCTTCATTATAGACCTCGTCTTCATGGCCCTTCGGCAGCAATATGATAACGTCATAATCGGTGGTAACAGGGAACGATAATTTTTTGCTTCCCTGCCGGGTCGCTATCGCAAAATCGCGCGCAGTCCCTCCGCTGATCGCGACAACATCCATGTTTTCGGCTTCGGCTATCTCGAATATGGCCATGATCTCTTGAGGGACCATGCCGGTATCTTCCGGAGCGATATCGATGGATTTCAATCCGTTGCGTTCCATGATCTCCTTGATCCGTTCTTCTTTATCTGCCGGCGCCCGGCCCGGCAGGCGTTTCATAAGGCTCGCCATATCGTACGTTAAACTTACGTTATCGGCAGGGATATCGTCCCTGACATTAAGTTCCCTGTCGACGACGATCTTGTTTGCGCCGTTGGCAAGAACGGCCAGGCCTTTCGCTTTATCCCAATCTATTTCCGCCTCCAACGCGACCTTTACCTCCAGCAATTGCCTGGCGGCCGGGCCGTCAACTTTCGCACCAAGGCGGTTTATGATACTTGCGATCGCAAGGGAAGAAGTTAAGAACGTCATGAGCCGCGCATCTACTGCCGGCCCTTTCCCTGCCAGCAGATCAAAATACGGGCAGTTATACCCGGCATCGTTCTTAAAATTCGGTATTATAGAGATATAGGAGACATTATTCTTTTTGAACAGTTCGCAGAGGTTCTCGGTATGGAAGCCGCCGGTGACGAGAATTGCCGTTTGACCGACTCCCCCACACTCCCCCTCTTTATTAACGAGGGGGACAGGGGGAGTTTTTCCGTTATAGGAAAATCGCATGTTCCTCAAAAACGCCTCGTCCCTCAAAAATGAGCATTCGAAGAACCTTGTCATCTTTTCTCTCAAGCCGTCCAGATCAGTGACCGTATCGTCAAGTGTTGCCGTTATTTTAAAAAGAGGGCTATATTTGTTAATAAACGATACATAGTGCGTCATCCTGAACGCCTCTTCGTTAGCCCGGTAATATTGATAATCGTCCCTGGTAAGCGTAACGTTAAAAACATTTTTGAGTATAGCGAGGTCCTTGGAAAGTTTGTTCAGTTCGCGTTCCGTATCGTTACGGTATAAGGTCTCTTTTACGGCATTTTCAAGGCGCTCCATTTCCTCCATTACCGTGGGCTTATCGATCGCGTTGTAGAGGGAAATATAAACCACATACTTCTGGAATTCAGGGAAATTCTTTAAGGCAATGCCCGCGCGGCCGACCTTTGCGACAAGGTACGTATAAAAATCTTTCTGAGAGATCGTTTCCGCCTTGAACTCAACCGTCTTCGCCACCAGTTCTTCCAGTTCCTTTTTCGATAGTTTTCCCTCAAGCGCTTTTATCAGGTCATCCCTCTGGCTGTCGGCAGCCCTGAAATCTATCGTTTCTTCGGCCCGGAGCGTCTGGCTCAAGAGATATATATTGGTAAAATTCCTGACGGCGATCGCCTTGTTCTCTGCCGCCCTGATCAGATAAGCCACGTAATCCTTAAATGAGACGGTTTCTGCTTTATAGAGGGCATACTTGTTGTCGAGCTCAAGCAGTTCCGGCGAATATATTTTCCCTTTCAAGGTATCCAGTATATGGGTAAGAGCGTTCAAGTGCCGGTCTACCGTATCTTTATACCCGAGGGATTCCCGGTAGATCGCCAGATTATCCAGATAAAGATTTTCGTCTTCTATGCCCCAGAGCACGGCTTTTTCCGGATTGGTTGCGGCAAAGAATTCGGCCCCGTTTATCTGACCTTGTTTTACAAAAAAATCCGCGGTTCTTGCGCGGACAAGAGCGTCGGATATATCCGTAAACACTTTTAAATCGTACTCCCGGGCCCCACCCTCGATATTGATGACCTTTATCCCGTATTCCTTGTTAAGATAACCCGCTATTTCGGCTATTTTATGTTGAGCCGCATAATTACAATGGGCATCCTGGATGTGAATTATCGTCGATGATTCAGAAGACTGCCAGCTGTCTTTTATCCGGCCAAGCTGCTCCGGAAGGCTGAATGTCTTGACATTCAATTGTTTGATAAGAGTTCCCGGGCTGCCGGCCCTTCGACTCTGCTCAGGGCCGTCCTGAGCCTGCCGAAGGACGGTCCTGTCAGGGCCACCGCCAGGGAGCCCCGAAGGATTATCAACAGCCCAGGTATCACCGATACCCGTAAACAAAAAAGACCATAAGGTCAGTAGGGACACGACGCGTCGTGTCCCTACAGCGAGTCCCTTAAATGGCCTGTTTTTGCGGAACAAGCTACCAGATCTGGCGGTATTCATCTGATAACCTCATTTAATAGTCGTATACCTTTTAATATATCGCTCTATTTATAAAGTATACCTTGTAATGAAAGGGATGATTTGCTAATAGAGATATCTTTTTTGCGCGCTAACAACAATAGATCGTGTAATAAAGTCTGTTGACGTTGGTGGAGCGTGCAGAGGGTTGCCCTGACGGCGTTAATTTTAGTGCGCGAGGGATGAGCGAAGAATAACAGGTTATATCACAGGAGTAGCGCTTACACAGCTTCTTCAAGCTGCCGGGTGGCGGTTTGATAATATTCGAATTCATCCGGATTGACAGGCTCCAGGCGCTCCAGGGTTATCCAGACACCACGGCTAAGCTCCTGCCAGAACTCTTTTTGAAGGTCTTTGCCGGTCAATTCTTTATACTGTTTCTTGATGAATATGATCAGAGGGTCATAGGCGCCGATTTTGTCGGGTGTCAAATCTGCGGGAATATGAGCAGCGATAAAGGCGATGTTCATCATGCCGATTATATTGATGACCCTGCCGGTGATGTCGAAAGCCACATCCACATGGCCTTCGCCTATCTTTGCCGATTCGTTCCGTTGACGGTCGCTATAGCGTTCTACCCATATAACGCCTTTATTCGGCGCGGCCGATGCCTTTAACCTGACCCTGTCCTCGCCGCGTATATACATCGGCAGGACATGCTCGCAATAGGACTTAAGCAATGCCTCGGCTGGCGAGCCTTGCGGTATTTTTGTTTTGTCATACCGTATCGTATAATATTTCAGCTCGTCTTTTTTCTCCAGTACCGGGATTATCGCGCGCAGTATCTCCTGCGTATTGGCGATCTCCGTCCCATCAATCGCCCGCCGGTTGTTGAAATCCCGGATCATGCGATCCCCTGTCCCTTCGTCGACCTCTCCGCCGATAAAGGCCGGCAGGAACAGTGCCCCTTCGTCTTCACGCCACAACGCATCTGCCAGCGCCCTGAAGCTCTCCCCCCAGCTCCATGCAAGACCGGCAGGGGCCTTGGGGGGAGTCAGAGACGGTTCGTCCTTCATCTCTTCCCGATCCGTCAAATGCTTATCGATATATTTGATGAACCCCTCGATCTTGCGAAGGGACGCCGTATCGACGTCCTCGTTGAGCTCGATGCGATAGAACGGGGCCTTCCCGGACTCGTCATTGATCCGGCATATGTCGCCGATCCTGGTTTTTCCGTCGTGGATCGTGCGTTCGTAACACTTCCCTTTCTTAGTCAATTTTCGCAGCGTGAGTCCCGCATGATCGGCGGCGGCATAGAGCATGTCTTCCGGTATACGCATCTTTTTCAAGTCGA
This sequence comes from Candidatus Omnitrophota bacterium, assembly GCA_028715425.1. GTDB lineage: Bacteria > Omnitrophota > Gorgyraeia > JABMRN01 > JABMRN01 > JAQURW01. The sequence continues at coordinate 3,274 of JAQURW010000059.1, read as the reverse complement.
TGTTCTTGACCGAGCCGGCGTATTCGACGACCGGATTCTTCCCGAGGCGGTCAAGTATGGCGTCATAGTCGCCGGATTCGAAATAAGCGCCTTCGGGTTTTTTGCGCGCCAATTCAACGATCTCGGCGATAGCGCGGCGTTCGGCCTTGGGTTGGCGGTACCTTCTCATGACAGGGTTTGTGGGCCAAAAGTATTTCGCGAACGCGTCGCAAAACGTGTGCTCCGCATCGGCGGCAATGGGAACTCTCGACGATCTCCTGACCGGCCATTCTCCATGCGAACACCAAAGGTCGGCATATCTGTATAAACTGCGGTCCATTGCCATCCGAAGCAATTCGGCGACTTCGTGGGCGATCGCGATTTTATAAACCTCTCTAATAAATGCTATTTTTTGCTCCTGGGTATCCAGTGGCTTCCCCCAAGCGGCGCCGGTATCCTCCATGGCGTCGACTTCTTTATCAAGAGCCCCGACGGTGAAATCCGGCACGCATATCTCTCCCCGATGCATAATTCCACCGGGGATTTTTTGTTCGGTTCGGAACATGTATAATCCGTATCCGAAATCCCGTATGCGCCGGTAGGTTATACCTTTTAACAAAAATTCCGGAAGCGGCCTTAAGGCATCTTGAATATCTTTATCGCTTAAAATACGCACGTACCCCTTAAGCGGGCCCTTATCCGGAGCCAGGTATCTCGACTCGCGCTTCATTTCAAAATACACGTGGGTACTTTCCTCATCGATACGTTTCTCTTTTTGCGCCTTCCGCATCTTCGCCAGCATCTTTCTTTGTGTTGCCTTCACGAAATAACGCGGATCGCCGTATACCTGTTTGGTGCTCAATATCTTTTTAGTCTTGGGCGTTCGACCGCCGGCGATGACCCCTACCCCTGCGCCGGCCGGGATGACGGGATTGGTTTTTTCCTGCGCCTCTCTGAGGCGTTTTTTCGCCTTTTCAAACATGCGGAGCCGCGCCTCTATATCACGCGCCTCTTCGTCGTCGCATTCGAGTTCGCACGCCCCCTCCACCGCTTCACAGGCCTTTATATGCGCCCCGGAAAAGAATTGGGCGCAAGCCGCGCTGCCGGAGTCACGCCAGGTGATCATATCCCGAAGCGTTATGCTTTTTTTCTGCTTTTTGGCCTCTTCGTTTTTTTCATCGAGCCACTCGAGGGCGATACGGCATTCCTCTTTTTCATGCAGTATATCCAGCTCGATGTCTTCATTATTCCGCGCCTTTTGGGCGGTGCCCGCCGCTACCCATATAATGCCCTCGTTCTCGTTCCGGGCCGTAAGGCCCAGGTGCGCCGTAAAAGTCTCTCCAGCCACCGGCCCAAAGTTATCTACCGGTAATTCAACGATCCATAACCGGTGGCTCCCCGGGCCGGCATCGACCCGGATATGGTCGGCCGCTATTTTTTCGACCGGCAGCCAGTTCTCCGGCGGGACGTCTTTGCCGCGATTCTTTTTATTCTTAAACCACGCCTCGAATTTCCTGAATTGCGCCTCTTCTTCAGGCGTGAGGCCATATCCCTCTTTCGCGTTTTCCTCTATCTCCGCGAGATGCTTACCGACGACCTGCACGATGGCGTCATTGACGTTGCCTTTTTGACGATGCGGAAGGATACCGGCATTGAGTACGCCGACGCCGGGATTATCGGGGCCGAAGACCCTGTCCATGATGATCGTTATTATTTTTTCCTGTTCAGCCTGTGTGGCCTTCAGGGTTTCCCAATCGCCGATAATACGGCGCAGGGACTCCCGCGCAACGGTATGCGCTAATATTCTTTCGTCGGATAATACCGCGAGCGGCACATGGATAGCCTCCCCCGCAGAAAACGATTCCATCCCGGCCGCGCCTTCGATCGGCATTGCCTCGTAGAGATCGATCGAACGCGGGTCTATCAGGTTGACCTCATCGGCCCAGAGCTTCATGATCTTTTTTTCACGGGCATCGGCATCTCTATCAAGCATCCCCTCTTCATGCCGACCGATCTTTGCCCGTATCGTGTCATGTACGGATCCAAGCGCCCGTTTTAATGCCGCTACTTCTCCGGCAGTCTTTGTTACGGTAAAGATAACGTATTTCCCTTTTTCCGGCACCTTGACCACGACATGGAAATGCGCCCTGTCAACGACCCGGGAAGGGATGGTAACTTCTTGTCCGCCGACAGTGACCTTATTGTAGAGTAATCTCTTTCCGGCAAGGAAGGAAAGCCCCGCAAAAAAAGCCCCTGATAATCCGGCAACGATGACTGCCGTAACTTCACGGCGGCGCAGCAAAAGATCCGTTAACCGGACCCGTACCGACGGAGCACCCGCAAACTCTATGGCATCGATATTCGTCATATGTGCCCGGATCCGCCTTCGTTGTTCTTCAAGTTTTCTGGCGAGGAGCTCCCCCGGCGACCCTCCAAAAATGTCCGGGGAAGTCGCAATTTCCTTGTTGAGCGTGAACAGCTCACTGCTTAACCCCGTATCTGCCCTGACAACAGTCGCTGCCTGCTGGAGGCGTAACGCCTTTTGTTCCTGTAAGGAGTCTTCGTTTATCTTTTTGATCATCTCAATCTTTTCCAGAACAATAAAGCTGTATAAGCTCAAGAACGCGGCGACCCCGCACGTTATCCACGCCCACTCTATTTCCATGCTCCCGGTCAAAAGGACAACCGCGGCGACCGGCAGCGCGCACAGAACGCCCATGCCCGCCGCAAACCAGAACGCGCGGGCGGCATTCTTAAACACATGCGGGACGTTGAGGATAAGCTTGATCGTAATCTCCCCTGACAGCTTTTCCGCGATCCTGCGGCAGATCACGGCGTACTCGGGGTTATCGGCGCCGAGCGCCGCAAATCTTTTTTCGAGCTCGCGTACGGTATAGGCCCTTTCGCTTATCCCCCTTTTGATAATACCCGCTATCTGGTTTATCTTGTATTCGCGGACGGATCTCTCCAGAGATGCCGCCTGGCAAATCTGCGTAAGAACGTTCAGGATATTTTTTATGGATCGGGTCAGGTCATCATTGTCTCTCGGCCACATAAGTTTCTGGAAATGATATACGACATAATGGACTTTTATGCCCGGATATCGCGAAGGGGCCCTGACCTTGTCGCGCACAAATGCCAGCAATTCGAGCCTTCGCTCCTGCCGGGACTTTCCGCCCTTCGCCCTGATACACCCCATAAGCCGGCCTAAAACCCTTCGATCGTTATCGATCGCGCCGTGCACTACCTCATGAAAAAGTGCGACATCGTCATGCTTGAGCGCTTCGGCTATGGC
>JAQURW010000244.1 GCA_028715425.1 Candidatus Omnitrophota bacterium | reverse complement strand
AGCTATCTCGAAAGCTTAAAGAACGAACAAACGATGGTCGTGAGGAACGAGGAGAATAAGGGTTTCATCAAGGCCGTTAATCAGGGTATACGTTACGCGGATGCGGATTATATCTGTATCCTGAACAATGATGTGGTCGTGACTAAAGGATGGCTGGAAGAGACCGTTAGAGTTCTTGCCGATAGCCCCGATGTGGGCGTCGCGAACCCGTCCAGCAACAGTTCCGGCCAGTTCCCGGGGCGGGACGGTATCCATGCCTATGCGGAAGGATTGCGGAAATACGCCGGGACCTACCAGGAGCTTTACCGCTGCCGTGGTTTTGCGATGGTCATAAAAAGTTCCGTGACCAGAGAGGTCGGTTTCTTCGATGAGCGGTACGGACAGGGGTATTTTGACGATACGGATTATTCCAAGCGCGTGCAAAAGGCCGGTTATAAGACCGTACGCGCCAAAGGAGCGTATGTCTATCACCTTGAGAGCAGGTCCTTTAATAAGGTAAAAGGCGTCGAACAGCTTTTTCATAACAATGAGCAGATGTTCAATAAACAGTGGGGGCGGTATTTGCATGTCGGCTATGCCATCCGCGATTTTGGAACAGGAGGCGAGGCCGGCGAGGTTTCCGAGACGATAAACCGCATCGTCAGGAACGGCCATCAGGCCCTCATCTTTGCGTCGTCCCGGGTCCGGCAGAAACTCGTGTTGGTCGACCATGAAAGCATACGTTTCGTCCCGTGCCCGGATTTCTTCTATCCTGCAAGCGTCCTGTACAAGGTCCTCCGGCGCAAAAAAAAGAAGAAGATAGATATCCTGGTCTGCCACGGCCCGAGGACGTATGGGACTTTAAAGCGGTTCAAGGGGATGGCGGGTTGTCCTGTTATCAACGATAGCGTTCCCAAGACCGTGACGGATTACGTACAAACTATTTCATTCGATGTCAAAAATCAATGATGCTGCGTTAGGGGTGAGGTGTTCTGCTGGATAAAAAATATGCCGAAGTAGCGATCAATATCGCTCTCGATAAAACATTCCACTATAGTATCCCTCCTGAGCTTACGGACGACATCGCGGTCGGAAAACGGGTTTTTGTCGAATTCGGACCGAAGGAGACCGTCGGCTATGTCGTCGGGTTCTCGTCGACGACCGATGCCGCCGGGACGGTCAAACCTGTCAGGAGCGTGATCGATAAGGAGCCGATCATATCCGGCGAGGTGCTCGGCCTGGCGCGGTGGATCCGGGAGACCTATTGTTCGTCGCTCGGCGAAGCGCTTCAGGCGGTGGTTCCCGGTGTGCTTAAAAAGGGAAAGGTTGCGGTCAGGACGAGGGCCAAAGGAACGGAAGGGCCGGAACGGGCGATAGAACCGTCCGAAGCGCATGTCATGAACCAGGAGCAGGGTATTGCCCTGGCCAGGATAACGGAAACAATAACAAAGAAACGGCATGAGGTCTTCCTCCTCCATGGGATCACGGGGAGCGGCAAGACAGAAATATATCTGCAGGCGATCGCGCGGGTGCTTGAGTACGGGCGGACAAGCATCGTCCTTGTGCCCGAGATATCTCTGACACCGCAGGCGCTTGAGCGTTATAAGGCGCGGTTCGGCGACCGCGTAGCCGTGGTCCATTCGGGGCTTCTCGGTTCGGTCAGGTACCGGGAATGGGAACGGATAAGGACCGGCGAGGCGAGAATAGTCGTCGGCGCGCGTTCGGCGATCTTTAGCCCTGTCAGGGACCTTGGCCTGGTGGTCGTCGATGAAGAGCATGAGACGACCTATAAACAAGAAGATGCCCCGCGTTACCATGCCCGTGACGCGGCTATCGAACGTGGCAGACTTGCTTCGTGCCCCGTTATCCTGGGAAGCGCGACTCCGTCACTTGAAAGTTATTATGCCGCTATGAACGGCCGGTACGAGCTTGTGCGCCTGACCAGGCGTATCGATGACCGCCCTCTTCCCCGCGTTAAGGTCGTCGATATGCGGATGGAGGTGGCGACCAGAAAAAAGGTCGTCATGTTCTCGAAGATGCTTGTCGACGCTTTGACGAGAGTCGTCGGGGAACAACAGCAGGCGATCGTTTTCCTGAACCGCCGGGGGTTCTCGACATACATCAACTGCCGCTCCTGCGGTTATGTGATGAAATGCAGGCGCTGCGACGCTATTTTTGTCTACCATTTTGACCAGAAAAAGCTGGTGTGCCATTATTGCAATGCCAGGGTCGATGCCCCGGACATTTGCCCGCAATGTAAAGGGGCATACGTCAGATATCTGGGAATAGGGACCGAGAAGGTCGAATCCGAACTCGCCCGCCTTGTCCCCGGTGCGCGGATCAGCCGTATGGACCGTGACGTTACCGCCAAACGCGGGGCGCATGACAGGATACTCGATGAATTCAAACATAAAAAGATCGATATCCTTGTCGGTACCCAGATGGTCGCTAAAGGCCACGATTTCCCCAATGTCACGCTGGTCGGCGTCGTGAATACCGACGTGACGCTCAACCTCCCGGATTTTCGCGCCGGTGAAAAAACTTTTAATCTTATAACCCAGGTTGCCGGCCGTTCGGGAAGAGGGGACATGGGCGGCGAGGTCATTATCCAGACTTATGCGCCTGACCATTATGCCATTAAAAGCGCCGAAAAACATGATTATGAGACATTTTACCGTCAGGAGACCGTTTCGCGGCAGGCGCTGGGATTCCCTCCGTTCGTCCACCTCGTCAAGCTCACCTTCCGTTCGCGTACCGAGAAAAAAGCCTTTGATGCCGCAGTCCTGTGTGCCGATGTGCTGAAAAAGAATATGCCCGGCGAAATAACCGTCGTAGGCCCTGCCCCGGCTCCTGTCGCGCGGGTGAGAGGATATTACCGGTGGAATATATTGTTAAAGGCCGTCAATCGTAGTATAATGACGGCGTCATTAAAAAAAGCCGTCGAGAAAATGCCGCGCCACCACGGCGTGTACGTTGCTGTTGATGTCGATCCGATGACGATGTAGGGACAGGGATCATGAGAATAGTCTTTTTCGGCACGGCCCCGTTTGCCGTGCCAAGCCTCGAACAGCTTATTGCCGCGCATCATACGGTCGTTGCCTGCGTGACGCAGCCTGACCGGGAAAAAGGGCGCGCGCTTGCCGTGACGCCGACAGCCGTCAAGGTTGCTGCGGGAAAATACGGGATACCCGTTTTTCAACCCTATACGCTATTATCCGATACGGCCGCTCAATTAAAAAAAACAATGCCGGACCTCTTCGTGGTCATCGCGTACGGCCAACTTCTGAAGGCGGATATCCTGGCGATCCCCCGGTATTATGCGGTCAACC
>JAQURW010000243.1 GCA_028715425.1 Candidatus Omnitrophota bacterium | reverse complement strand
CGCGACCAGGCCGAAGGCAAAGACCGACGGCGCGATCCTGAAGCCGGCCAGCCCCTGCAGGCTGACGAAATAGGATATCCCCATCAATATGATGATCGCGAGCCCCATCCAGTAAGCGCTGAAGTTTCCGGTTACAAAACCGGCGAGTATATTGAGTGATGCCCCGCCTTTTTTGTACGATTGATATATATTCTGCACATACGCGGATTCCGTTGAAGTAAAGGTCTTGACGAGTTCCGGGATCACGGCGCCGGCGATCGTTCCGCAGGTGATGATCGCTGCCAGTTTCCACCAGAGAGTCCCGTCGCCGAGCGCCGGGATGAGGAGGTATGACGCCAAAAAGGTAAGGCCGATCGATACCAGGGACGTGATCCACACCAGCGATGTCAGCGGGCTCTCGAAATTCATTTCCCTGGCGTTGGCATAACGGGCTTTGGCGATAATGCCGTTAATGCCGTATGAAAGGGCGCTGGCGATAATCATCATAAGGCGCATGGAGAATATCCAGACTAAAAGCTGGACCTGGACGACAGGCTCCCGCACCGCCAGGAGGATGAAGGAGATAAGAGCAACGCCGGTAACGCCGTAGGTTTCAAAACCGTCTGCCGTCGGGCCTACCGAGTCGCCGGCATTATCCCCGGTGCAATCGGCGATAACGCCGGGATTACGGGCATCGTCTTCCTTGATATTAAAGACGATCTTCATAAGGTCGGAGCCTATGTCGGCGATCTTGGTGAAGATACCGCCCGCGATCCTTAAGACCGATGCGCCGAGCGATTCGCCGATGGCGAAACCGATAAAACAGGGGCCCGCGTACGAAGGGTCTATGAAAAGAAGAATGGCAAGCATGACCAGAAGTTCGGTGGATATAAGGAACATGCCGATGCTCATGCCCGCCTGAAGAGGTATGGCGTAGACCGGGAACGGCTTGCCCTTTAATGAGGCAAATGCCGAGCTGGAATTAGCCATCGTATTGATCCGCATACCGAACCAGGCGACGCCGTAACTCCCCCCGATACCGATGACAGAACAGAGGAGGATCATAAGAACCTTGTTTACCTCAAAGTGGCGCAGCCAGCCGAAATAACCGACGATAAATACGCCGATGATCACCTCGAGGACGAGGAGAAAGATGCCCTGTGTGACGAGATAGGTCTTGCAGGTGGCGTAAATAAGTTCGGATATCTCTTTCATGGCGCGGTGCACCGGCATCTTCATAATGCTTGCGAACTGCGCCAGGCCGAACGCAAAGCCGAAAATACAGATAAGCATACCCCAGAAAAGTAAGGTATGGCCGTCCGTGCCCAGGAACTTGACCGAAGACAATTTCGGCATTATGAGGTCGGCCTCGCTTGCCCATGCCGGCGCGGTAAGGGCCGGGACAAAAAACGTTGCGAAGCTGAATACCGCTTTCCACATGATTTTCTTCATGAAACCTCCCTTGCAGTTGATAGTCGGTTAAAGCATGGAGCAGATGTCTCGTAACCCGTAGCTTGTAGTGTGAGTCAAAAAAATGAGATCAACGTACTTTCGGGCTCCATGCCGCAAACTATGAGCTTAAAAGCTCTATTATTTATTTAAGTGAATATAGCGCTATTTTAAGATTTTGTCTATACAAAAAAAAGGATCAGACTGCTTCAGCCGTATCGGTGAACCGTTTTTTCGCCATTTCTTCAATGCAGTCTTTGTAAACAAGGAAGGCGCGCGCGATCTCCGGGTCGAACTGGGTGCCTGAATGTTCTTCTATTTCACGGATGGCCTTGGTGAAGGTCATTTTTGACCGGTAAGGCCTGTCCGTGGTCATGGCGTCGAATGCATCGGCTACCGATACGATGCGCGCCAGAAGGGGGATATGGTTCCCTTTTAACCCTTTCGGGTAACCTGTGCCGTCATAGCGTTCCTGATGATAGAGTACGGCATCTTTTACGTCGGACAGGAACTGGATCCCTTCTATGATCTTGGCGCCCCGCTCGGAGTGTTTCTTGATCTCGTCAAAGTCTTCCACGGTAAGTTTGCCTTTTTTGAGCAGGGCGTCTTCGATATAGATCTTTCCTACGTCATGCAGGATACAGGCATACCTGAGCTGGATCATCTCGTCATGGGGAAGGTGCAGTGCCTTGGCGATAAGGAGGGCGTACTCCTGGACCCGCGAGACATGCTCTTTGGTATAAGGGTCGCGTGTCTCGATGGCGTTGGTAAGGGCCATCAGCGATTCGAGGTGCGCTTTTTTCTCCCGCGCAAGGGACTGACGCAGCTCATCGACCTTTTTCCTGATCGATGTCCTTAAAAGCTCAAAGGTCACGGCAAGGTGGCCTATTTCGTCGTTGGTCCGTATCTCTATGGGGTTGTCGTAATGCCCTTTTTCCAGGCCCAGGGCGGCATTATCAAGCTTTTTGACGGCCGATACCAGCGAGGTGACCAGATAATAACTGATGACCGCCGCGATCAGGAACCCGGCGATACATATCACAAAAATAACGGCAAGCTCTTCGTGCAGCTTTCGCAGGTAAGAATCGATCTTATAATTCATTTCGACAATGATACGTTGCCCGTTCGTTGCCAGATATGCCCCCGGCGCGTATGCCGATATCCACGTCCCGTCCTTGTCTTTGTAGATATCCGTCGCCTGCGCCACGCCCGACCTGAAGGCATCCTTCGCTTCGGCCCTCATCAGATAGGAAATGCCGGTCAGGAAATTCGGCTCGGTGCTCAAGACCATGAAAAGCCGGTTGCCGGAGCTGACATAGATATTAATAGGAGAGTCCACGGCGTTTACTGTCTTGATTGAGTTCAGGATTGCCGCGTCTCGGGCGTAAATGTTCTTTACGGCATCTGAGAACGGCTTGGGCATATCGAGCCTGTCAGACGGTTGTTCGGCAAAACCCATATGACGGCTTGCCGCAAAGGCGGGGCTTGCCTTCATTCGTTCCGTGTCGCTTTGAATAAGCGCAATATCGTCGGGAGCAATAAAACCGGCGATCGTCGCGGCGATCCCTTTGATGGTAGTGCCCAGCATTATGACGGTACGCTTTTTGCTGAATTCGAACAAAAGGAACCCGAGGGTTGTTGTAATGAGGAAGAGGCAGAAGAGCACAATGCCCAGTATTTTGAATTTTATGCTTTGTTTGACGATAAATTCCGGCATTTCACCTTAAGCATACCATAAAATAAGCCGATGGAAAAGCCCTTACCCCAGTTTTTTATGAAAGCTAAGAGAGCTCAGGATGATAACGGCGCCTCCCAGGACCAGGAGGCACAGCATGTCCGGCCAGAGCACAGACAAGCCGACCCCTTTCAAGAATATCCCCCTGATGATGACGAGATA
>JAQURW010000058.1 GCA_028715425.1 Candidatus Omnitrophota bacterium | reverse complement strand
TAAAGACTTTTTTGGCTAAAAGGGCTACGGCCAAAGCATCGCCCATGACCAGTCTAACGGTCGTCGACGTGGTCGGTGCCAGGCCCATAGGGCAGGCCTCTTTTTTGACCGAGGTATCGAGCACATAATCGGCCGTCCGCGCAAGGATCGATCTCGTATTCCCGGTAAACGCTATGATAGTGGCCCCTATTTTTTTAATGACCGGAAGAAGCTTTACGATCTCCTCGGTCTCGCCGCTATTTGAAAGGCAGATGACCGAATCATCTTTGGTGACACGACCCAGGTCGCCGTGAAGCGCCTCGGCAGGATGAAGATATAAGGACGGTGTCCCCGTCGATGAAAGGGTCGCGGATATCTTCTGCGCAATGAACCCGGGCTTGCCCATGCCGGTAACGATAACACGCCCTTTAAAACGCGTAAGGTGTTTTACGATCAGCCTGAAATCTCCGTCTAACCGCGACGTGAGGCGCCTGATTGCCGCAGCTTCGATGCCGATGACCTTTTTGCCTATTGAGATACTCATGTTTACCTGTTCTTTATATAACTCCCTCTCTTTATCAAAGAGGTGGACACCAGTTATCGTTTTTCTTTCAAGACCTTTTCTATCGCCTTCAATTCCTCAAGCAGCCTCTCCAGATCGCCCAGCCGTACCATGTTCGCCCCGTCTGAAAGAGCCTTCCTAGGGTCTTCATGGACCTCGATAAACAGCGCGTCGGCTCCACAAGCGATCGCGGCGCGCGAAAGATACGGCACAAACCGGCTGTCACCGCCGCTTTTATCGCCAAGCCCGCCCGGTTTCTGCACCGAATGCGTGGCGTCGTAACATACCGGACATCCGTATTCGCGCATGAGAGGGATCGAACGCATATCGCTCACAAGATTGTTGTAACCAAACGTGGTCCCGCGCTCCGTAATAAGGATATTCTTATTTCCGGTCGATTCGACCTTGCGTATGATATTGCCGATATCCCAGGGCGCAAGGAATTGCCCTTTTTTCACATTGACGCATTTTCCGGTCTTACCTGCAGCCAGGAGTATATCGGTCTGACGGCATAAGAATGCCGGCACCTGGATCATATCGAGAAAGGCGCCGGCTTCGGCAGCCTCTTCGGCGCTATGCACATCACTGGTGACCGGAACATCGAACAAACGGCGCACCTTGGCCAGAAGCTTCAGCCCTTTTACCGGACCCGGCCCCCGGTATGACGCTACCGACGAACGGTTTGCCTTATCATAACTTGCCTTAAAGATAAACGGTATCCCGAGCCGGCCGGTTATGGCGCACAGGGTTTCGGCGTGGCGCAGGAGACTGTCTTCCCGCTCGATAACACAGGGTCCCGCTATCAGTGCGAAGGGAGTTATTCCGCCGATCGTAACGGCCGAGGCGTGCGCAGGTCTTACAGAAACGTTTTTCACAATTTTCCGCCAATGGTTTTTTTGAGCCGCTCGAGGTCTTCGGGCGTATCGATGCCGATGGTGTCCTGGTCGGTCTCGACGGTCTTGATACGGTATCCGTATTCGAGGGCGCGCAGCTGCTCCAGTTTCTCGGCACTTTCAAGTTTTGAGAACGGCAAGTTTGTATACGTAAAAAGGAAATCCTTGGTATAGGCATAGATCCCGATATGTTTATAAAAACCAAGATGGAGCTTCCCCTGGTCAACACCGGACTTGCCGGCATCGCGCACATACGGTATGGGGCTCCGCGAAAAATAAAGCGCGTAGCCTTTTTTATCGAGGACTACCTTGACGACATTGGGGTCAAGGACCTCTTGTTTGGTCGTGATCTTCCTGACCACGGTAGCCATCTCGACCTTCGGGTCATCCTGAAGCGCTGAAATGAGGTTATCGATGATGATGCCTTTTATCAGCGGTTCGTCGCCCTGGATATTGACGACGATCTTGACATCGAGGGGATTGACGACTTCGGTAATGCGGTCCGTCCCCGACGGCTGCTTGGGAGACGTAAAGCAGACCTTTCCGCCAAAACGTTCGACCGCCTTGACCACGCGCTCATCATCGGTCGCAACGATCAGGTCATCGAGCAATTTCGCTCTTCTCGCGCCTTCCCATACATGCTGGATAATTGGTTTGCCGGCAACCTCGGCAAGCACCTTTCCTTCAAAACGGCTGGCGCCCCATCGCGCCGGTATAACACCGATCGTGTTCATAAACGGGATATCTCCTCTTTAATCCTGCGAACGAGCTCCTGCCGAGTTACCACCGATATACCGACCTTGCCGACGACAACGCCGGCCGCGCAGTTGGCGACATGCGCCGCCTGGATAGGCGTAGCACCGGCAGCCAACGCCAGGGTATACGTCGAGATCACCGTATCACCGGCGCCGGACACATCAAAGACCTCCTGCGCAACAGTCGGGATCTTCCGATACGGTTTGCCCTTCTCAAAAACCGCCATTCCTTCTTCGCCGAGCGTGATAAGAGCGATCTTAGTTCTAAGTTTATCAAGAAGATAATGACCGGCCTTAAGGAGAGAATCGTCATCTTTTATTTTAACGCCGGTGGCATTATAAGCTTCACTGGCATTAGGGGTAACAACGGTCACTCCTCTATAATGTTTAAAATGGTCCTCTTTCGGGTCGACAGAAATGATCTTGCCGGACCGCTTGGCCATGCCGATGATGGTCTTAAGGACTTCCGGGGTGATCAGCCCTTTGCCGTAATCTTCGATAATCAAGGCATCCATCGACGGCAATACCTTTTTAACATAGTCCGTCGCCTTTGCCAGGATATCGTCCGAGATGCGGTCGGTCTTTTCCCGGTCGATCCGTACGACCTGTTGTTGGTGGGCAATGACACGCGTCTTTACTATGGTCGGCCGCGAATTATCGTTCAAAATACCGCCGGTCTGTATACCCTTTTGTCCGAGTTCGCCTTTGAGAACGGCGCCGTGATCGTCGTTACCGATAACGCCTACCAGATGCGCCTCTCCTCCCAATGATGCAATATTATTCGCGACATTTGCCGCACCGCCCGGCATAAAGCTCTCATGGTCGACCCAGACCACCGGGACCGGCGCCTCGGGAGAGATCCTCGTCACCTTACCCCAGATAAATTCATCCAGGATAAGGTCGCCGACCACAAGTATCTTGCGGCCCTCAAATCCGTTCACGATACGCTTCAGGACTTCAAAGTTTTGTTTATGCATAACGGGTATTTCTCCAAAGTATTCCCGGTATTGTAACACGGAGCGTCGGCAGCGTCAATAAATTAGCTCTTCTTTCTCATTCTAACGAAAAAAAACAGTATCAGCCCCGCGTAGACGAGTATTTGTGTCCAGAAAATAACGGTATAGGCATCGTTCACCGGTTCGAACCGCACCGTATGTATCCCCTCACTGACTACAAGCCCTGAAAGCGCAGCGTTCATACGCCAGACCTTGGTCTCCCGGCCGTCGACATAAGCCTTTACGCCGAGGTCGTAATTGAGCGGCGTTCCCAAAAATGCATTCTCAGGAGCGTTGACCTTCATGCAAAAAGCCTTCGGATTCGCCTCGAGCGCGCGTATCGCATTCGGAATAAGACGTTTCGTTTTAAATTCCTTTTCAAGTTCAGGCGGCATGGCGACCACGGCCGGGGCACTCTCCTCTTTTCTGTCCTGAGCGCAAAGTTGCCCGACCGCTGCCAGTTCCTTATCGCTGCCGCCGGAGACGTTCACAACGTCCGTCGTCAGGAACGGCCTCTCCGGGATCGCATACGGCCAGGCACGATAAAGCATATAACGGCTCTTATATTGAAATAATTCCGATAAACCGTTATCTTCCCGCGATAAAAATGTCTTAATAACCGGGAAGGGCCTGTCATTGGTCATAAAGGTGCTGATATACTTATGATCGTAGAGCCCGAGTTCCAGCACCTGAAAAAATAAAATAACGGCAATCCCGGCGCCCGCCAGGCTGCCGGATCGTTGCCTTAAGAACCGTATCACTGCCGCAAAACCGGCAGCTGCAAGCGCCGACAAACAAAAATTGATCATAGGAAAAAAATGGAACCACTGACGGAACACATCGATAAAGGGAATCCTCAGAAAATAAAGATATTTGGGTAACGGGACTATGCAGTTAAATCCCAGGGTAAGCGCGGAAAATATTATCAGCAAAAAAAACGCCGCCCACCGCACACGGGACGGGACCAGTAATCCGACGAGCGCCAGTAAAAGCCCTACCCTGCCGACAAAAAAGGATGCGCGGTCGTCGGGATTGCCGGTAACAGGATCCCCGCACTCTTTGAGCGGGGAAAAGGCCGGTTTCACATACTGGGTAAAGTAGGACGGTACCGCAGAACTTACTCCGCCGATCTTATTTAACCGCACGTAATCATCGTAGCGGGCGCCGGAGAGGGTGGCTGTCTCACGGAACGAACTGGCAAGACGGGGAGCATTCTTTAATAGGTAGAGAGACGGTAAAAGCGTACAACAAACGATAAGCGCGAGTAAGGGGATGTATTTCCACCCGTGCTGTAAAAAGATACGGCCTGCCTCGCGGCGATCAAGAGCAATAAAGGCAAGGGCAATAAGCCCCATCGAGAGAGCCTGTATCTGCGGATAATGAAGCGAAAGTCCCAAACCGAATAGGGCGACTGCCGGAAAGATATACAGCGGATCTTTTTTGATCGACAGGAGCGACAACAAAAACCATGGCACCAGATACGACGTGGCGATCGCCTGTTCCTGGTGAAAGGTTATGCCTGTTCCTCCCATAAGTATCATGAGGGCTCCCAGCCATGCCGCATTCCGGTCGCCCGTCAACCGCACCAGGGCCAGCCACCACCCGAAACTGACCGCCACGGCGCCCATGACACATTGCAGTTTATACGCGCACAGTTCGGCTATCGGGAACAACGATGTCAAAAAATAGCCGGCAAGCTTGTGCGGGAGGGCAATAAAAAGGTTAATATGAAAAAAACCCGTGCGAACGCCGCCGGATGACGGTATCCACGAAGGTATGCCAAAGCCGTATTTTACGGATTTTGCTATATAATCAAAAAGCGGAAAATGATCGCCAAAACTGTCCCTCAGGGGAAGCGCCGGCGAAACGATAAACAGAAATGCTATGACCGCATAGGGAAGGCAGAGAAAAATATATTTTAGCCTGTTCACGCAAGCAGCCTTTCTGCCGCAGAAACGACTTCATCGACGGTAATAGCGGTAAGGCACTTAAAGCCCTTATCGCAGCGGTGCGCCAGACACGTGACGCATCCGACATTCTTATGAAGGACCACGTCCCGCAGCCCCCGGGGGCCCCACCGTACCGGCGAAAGGCCGGGGTCGCTACGGCCAAAAATAGCGACTACCGGCACCTCTAAAGCGACCGCCACATGCACCGGCCCTGAATCATTGGATATAAGAAGGTTACTTTTTGACAGGACAGCAGCCAGCTCACCGGTGCTCGTCCGCCCGGTCAGGTCGGCTATGGTTACCGCAGCCTGTTTAACGACAAGATCGGAATACCGGCGGTCATCCTGTCCGCCGACCAGAACGACATGAACCCCCTTCTTCGACAAACGATCGATCACAGCCGCGAACGAGGAAGCGGGCCACCGCTTGGACGGACAACTTGCGCCGGCATGAATACAAACGACGGTACCTCCTTCAGGGATACCGTGTTCGGAAAAAAACGCCTGCGCTACCTCCGCGGCTGTCTTTGATACCCGTACAAAAAGCCTTTTGTCGCCGGGCTGAAGCCCGAGAGAGCGAACCAGATCAAGATTATACTCAACCTCATGGCGCAGGCCCTGGTGTTTGGTATGAGGAATGGTATGCGTTAAAAGAAAAGGCCATTTGAGCCGGTAGCCGCAACGTTTCCTGATCCCTGCCAAAAAACAGGCCAGATGGATCCTTTCGGTCGGATGAAGGACGATCGCCAGGTCAAATTTCCTCCGGCGAAGCTCTCTGACGAACATCATCATGCCGGCGGCGCCGCGATGACGGCCCCGCTTATCAAAGACGATGACCTCATCCAACGACGGGTTGGTTTCAAGAAGCGGGCCGGCAGCAGGCCCGGCGCAGAATGCAATATAAGAGTCGGGATAATGCGCCCTCACCGCCGTTATTACCGGCGTGGAAAGCATAACGTCGCCGATCCGGTCGGTACGGGCTATAAGGATGCGCATATTTTTTTCACCGCATTGAATGCGTCCTGGACCGAAATCTGGGTAAGGCAGTCGTAGCGGCGATCGCATTGCGCCTTTTCGCACGGGGCGCACGGTATAACCCCGCGAAGCACCACGCTCCGCGGAGCAAGCGGGCCGTATTTCCGTTCATCTGTCGGACCGAATAAGGCCACGGTCGGGGTCCCGACAGCGCTGGCGATATGAAGAGGCGCGGAATCATTGGTAACGATAGCCTTGGCCATCCTGATTATACATGCGAGTTCGCGGACATTGGTCTTCCCTACCAGATCAAGGACCGGTTTTTTGGCAATCGCCAGAAACCGGTCCGCTATGACCCTGTCCGAATCCGGGTTCTTGCGGCCGTCATCTTTTCCTACGACAACCACGTTTAAATGCAGTTGATCGACGATACGGTCTGCCAGGGCGGCAAAATGTTCGACAGGCCACCGTTTGACATGGCTTTTTGCTCCCGGGTTAAGCACAATATATTTTTGCCCGCCCGTAAAACCGTCGAGGATATCGCGTGAACGCTCTTCATCGCGAAGGCCGGTCACGATACCGAGTCCTGCATTGCCGGGGCCGGCCCCCAGGCACGCAAGCCGCATAAGATGTTCGTCTTTTTTATGCCGGACCGTCGAGTCCTGCCGGAGAAAAGGGGTCCGGTAACGCGGCTGTAAGAAAAACGGGATCATGGTGTTCTTAAGATCGACGATCAGGTCATACCGCAGGTTATGCAGTTTTTTCAGGATCCGGTATTTCTCAAACAGGTCCGCATGTTTGTCGTAAAAAAATATCTTGGCAACGCGCGGGTCTTCTTCGAACATATCTTTGAGCGCGGGGTTTATGAGGATATCGACACGGCTGTCGGGAAAGGCCACGTGCAGGGCATGAAGGACCGGCGTAGTCAGAACCGCATCGCCGATATTGCTCAGGGTGATCAGGAGTATCCTGTTTATGGTCCGCGGGTCCAGCTTCATATCCCGAGCATCTCCTCAACTGCCCGCACAACCTCATGGACCTCGATGGCATTCATGCATCGGCGGTCACGGCAGGAAACGCGATAACACGGAATAGCGCAACCGACATCTTTGGCAATAATCCGGCAGTCCGGCGCCCCGAGCGGTCCGGTCAGGCTCGGCGATGTCGGTCCGAAAAGCGCTATGGCTTTTCGTTTAAGCGCCAAGGCTACATGAAGAGGGCCTGAATCCCCGCTTATCATAAGGTCAGCCCGTTTAAGAAGCGCCCCGAGTTGGCGCAGGCTTATCCTGCCGGCCAGGGAAAAGATCGGTACCGAAAGCGCCTCCTGTATCTGGAGATAAAGTCCGACATCCTGTCGAGCCCCGCTGACGACCAACTTGACGCGCGGTTTTTTTAAAAGCTCACGGCAGAGTTCGATGTATCGCTGGATGTGCCAGCGTTTGGGCTCCCAGTTACCGCCCGGGTTGATCACGATAACGACATCATCGGAGGAGATCTTGTGCTCCTTCAAAAAGCGCCGGATATAGTTCTCGTCTTCCGGTTTATAATAAAATTCAAGTTCCGGTGTCCCGTCCCCGGCTCCTATGGCGCGCGCCAAGGTAAGAAAATTCTCTACCCGATGGACAGGGGTCGGCCCCGGCGCGGCCTTCACCGTCAGAAAAAGATTCCGTTTCGGATACCGATAACCGATCCGTTCCGATATCCCGCCTAACGACGCGACGATAGCGCGCGTCAAGGAACGATGCAGCAATATAACCGTATCGAACCTTTTCTTCCTCAATTCCCTGATAAAATCTATCTTCTTCATGATCCCGCGGTTTACGGTCCTCTCGTCGAACAAAAGGACCTCATCGATACGGGGATTCGCCTCGAGGATCTCACGGCATGACGGCACCGTTATGCATGCGATATACGCATCGGGAAAACGCATGCGTATCGTCCTGATAAAGGGCGTCGAAAAGAGGACATCGCCGATCCAATTAGGCTCCCAAATGAGGATACGGTTTGGTATCATTTTTCGCTGCCCAATTCTTTAACAAAGGTGTAATAACCGCTTGTCTCGAACCACCGCGTGAGAGGCTTATTCGAGGTCCGGGATATCTTTATCCTCTTTAAGGCAAAAAGGTCATCCCACCTGCTTTTTCGGCCCGGATTGGTGCCGCAGGCGGCTTTATACCCGGCCTTTTTCGCCATCTCCTGTACCCGGCGGTCATAGCCGCCCAGGGGGTACGACGTGAAGTCAACGGGTTTTGCAATATGCTTTTCAAGAACCGCTTTCGAATCAGCAAATTCCTTATACAGCATTGTATCGTCCAGGGCAGGCAGCCAAGGGTGCGTCACGGTATGGCTGCCGATGGTTATATTAGTGCCTGAAAGCTCCTTCAAGTCTTCCCATGTCATATATTCTTTGCCTCCTACCCACGCGGTTACGACAAAAAATGTCGCCGGAAAGTTATAGCGTTTAAGGATCGGATAGGCCACTAAATAGTTGTTCCGGCGTCCGTCATCAAAGGTGATCGTAATGGTCCTCGGCGGTATCTTTTTCTTCGTGCGGATATAGTCGACAAGGGTATCCAGAGAGACAACATTGTAATGATGCCGCGCAAAGTATTCCATTTGTAACGCGAAACTTGCCGCAGTGACACTCAATTTTGTTTTATCCTCATTGCCGTCGATAGAATGATACGTAAGGATGGGCGGCACATAGATTGCGTCGAGAAAAAAATGACCTCCGATAATAATACCGGCTAAAACCGCGCACCCGGCCAGGATGCCACGCAGCGCATTATTCTTCACCTCGTACCTCCCCGTAAAAACGTATCATACCACAAATAGTATCTTCCAGTGAAAATTTTTCTTTGACCGTACGGCGCGCATCCGCGCCGATGCGTACCGCAAGTTCCGTGTCGTTCAGTATGCGCTTTATTGCCCCGGCCAATCCGCGCGTATCGCACGGCTGCGTTAGGATACCGTTCCGGCCATCCTGGATAATGTTTACGATACCGCCGACGGCCGTTGCCACGCACGGCCGTCCGCAGGCCATAGCCTCCAGGAGCGAAAGGCCGAGGCCTTCCTGCACTGACGGCAGTACATAAACATCGAAAGCCGGGATATAACGACGCGCATCGAATCGCGAATGCATGAAGACCACGCGCCGTTCGATATCCAGGTCTCCCGCCATCCCCTTAAGGTATTTCTCCTGAGGGCCGTCACCGATCAGGACCAGAAAAACATCGGGCAGGGCATCCTTAAGGTCTTTCAAGGCGTGAAGAAGGTACGGGTACCCTTTTACCGGCGATAATCTGCCGACGCTGCCGATGACCCGCGCTCCCTCGGGAAGCCCCATGTCACGCAATATTTTCCCACGCTGATCTTTCGTAAGATCCGACTGATACTCATCATACGCCACGCCGGTATAAATCACGGTTATGCGATCGGCGCGGATACCGAAATCACGAACGAGATGGTCTTTTACCGCATCGCTTACGGCTATCACCTTCCTGCCCCAGAGGGGAAAGATCTTACGCGACAGACGGCCCGGATTAAAATGACCGTGGCACGTCGAAACAAACGGTATACGGGCCAAGGCGGCGACTGCATAACCGACGACCTGTGCCACGCGCGTATGCGCATGGATAATATCTATTTTTTCGCGCCTGACATAGCCGAGCACTTTAAAAATGGCAATGATCAATTTCGGATGAAACTCATATTTTGTATTAACCGGTACCAAGGGACACTTAATCCCTGACGAGCGAAAGTATTCCGTGCAGTCGCCGCCCGAAGAAGCTACGGATACGCCAAAGCCTTTTTTCACCAGGGCACCGGAAACATCCAGGAGATACCGGGTAACGCCTCCCATGGAAAGATGCGTGGTGATATGAAGAACGTTCATTGAGTACCCGGCTCTTTACTGCCCAGGAGATCCTTGACCGCCTGAAAAACCTCATCGGGCGATATCGAACGCATACAGACATAGCCTTTTTCACAGGTGGGACGGTAGCAGGGAGAACATTTCTTTTTTTTGAAAAAAACCTTTTTTTGCGAAGCAGGCGGGACATGCCGCACAGGATCCGTCGGGCCGAACAGGGCTATAAACGGCGTCTTGACGCCTGCGGCAACATGCATAGGAGCGCTGTCCAGGGTAATAAGAAGGCTCGACTTTTCGATCAGGGCCATGAGCTGGCCGATCGTCGTCTTGCCGACGGCCGATACGGGCGTTGTTTTCGCATGTTTAAAGAAATTCCTGTTCCAGTCGTCATCCGGATTTTGTCCGGTCAGCATGACCCGTATCGACAGTTCCCTGGCCAGTTTTTCGGAAAGTTTGACAAAATGCGACACAGGCCATCGTTTCGATACCCATCGGGAACTGGCCTCGAGATGCATGCACACCAAAGGGCCCGCAGACGGCATCCAATGGTCCTTCAAAAACCTGTCAGCCCAGAGACGGTCGTCGTTCGCCGGGAAAAGGGCCGGCTCTTTGTCCATGTCGTTTATGCCCAAGAGATTCAGCACCTTGAGCTGATGGTCGACAGGGTCCATTGCTGCCCCGGAATCCTTTACTTTATTCGTCAGAAGGATGCCCAGTTTCCCGTTATCATAACCATACCGCCGGTATGCCCCGCTCATCCAACCGAGAATATGGCTTTTTTTCGAATTTTGAAAATCAATGACCATATCAAAATTTTCTTCCCGTAAACGCCGGCCAAGACGCAGGAACCCGAGTAACCCCTTGTGGGCGCCCCCGAGATCAGCGACGATCGTGCCGTTTATAAAGGGGATTTCCTTAAGGACATCTGCCGAAGTCTTCCCGACCAGTACCTTGACGGAGCCCTGCGGAAATCGTTTGCGTATCGCCTTAAGGGACGGGGTACTGAGTATCACGTCCCCAAGAGAACTCAATTTGACGACCAATATCCTGAAGGCATCCCGCGCTTCGTAATAAAGCGCTTCCGTACTTTTAAGCATCTTCTCCAGAGTGAACTTGCTTTCTACCGATAATCGGGCATTTTTCGCGATACGGATCCTGGTATCCATATCCCGGTACAACTTCATTATTTTCTGTGCCATTGCCGTCGGATTCCCCGGTTCGCACAGGAACCCGGTCTCTCCGTCGGTAATAATCTCGGGGATCCCTCCGGTCCTTGTCGCGACGACGGGTACGCCCATACTCTGGGCCTCGATGACAACACGGCCAAAGGCTTCCTGGTCACGGCTGGCGACCACGAGGACATCGGAACGCGCCAATATTTTTGTAACGTCTTCCTGAGCCCCCGCAAATTCAACGATATCGCTTAACCCCAGACTTTTTGTCAGCAGTTTAAGCTGTTTAAAGTACTCCTGTGTCGTATCCGCAGGCCCGGCTATCACCACCCGTAATTTAAGAAGCGAGCGTGCCAGGACCGAACAAGCCTTGATAAAATCGCTGTGGCCCTTAAGCGGCGTCATGCGCGCTATCATGGAAACCGTAAACGCCTTCCTGGGTTTATCCTGCGGCCCGATAAAAGCAAAGCGGTTCGTATCGACTCCGCGGGGGATGACCCGCATTGTATCCGGCCTTACCCCGAAGTTTTCGGCCATATACGCTGCCATGGCGTTACTCGCGACAATCACGTACCGCCCCCACCCCATGACATGCGACATGAGGTGTTTCCGGTACTGCCCGTGAGCCGTTGTAATAAAAATGGTGTGTGTCCATCGGGTCGCCATAAAACCGATCAACGCCGGAACCCGGCTTCGGGCATGAACGATATCAACGCGTTCCTTTCTGATAATACCGGTAAGCCGGATCATCATCCAGAGTATCGTCAGCGGATCTTTCCGGTGGACAGGAAGTTTGTAATGACGTACCCCGGCATCCTCAAGCTGTTTGACGAGGGCGCCGCCGTAGGATATGACGATGACCTGATGCCCCTGCGCCGCAAGGTAGGCCGAAAGCTCCACCGTACCCCGCTCAACGCCCCCGACCTCAAGCCTTGGCAACAATTGTATGATCTTCACCCGCCGAGCCTCCACATGTTCAGATAGACAAAATCTTCGCGGCCGGGTTGAGCCGCCTGAGGAGGGGCTTCCAACCCTTCACGTACAGCCTTCTCCATATCGCTCGCCGGCACCCGCCTGATACATTTATTTTCTTCGAGCCTCCATAAAAAACGGTCGAATTTT
>JAQURW010000242.1 GCA_028715425.1 Candidatus Omnitrophota bacterium | reverse complement strand
ACGACAAGATCAGCGAGCTTGACCGCGAACAGTCGCTCGTCATCGGCGCGGGGGAAACCCTCGAGTTTTTATACGAATACGAACGCGATGAGAGTAAGACCGATATCGACGCGGATCTCTTCCGGTTGAGGGATAATGAAGACCTTTTGCGCCTGGAGGAACGCCTGGGTAAACGCATTGTCGACCAGTCCGAAGGCATCGGCGCCATAAGCAGGGTCGTGCGTATCGCGAAGGCAGGCCTTAAGCGGAAACAGAGCCCTGTGGGCTCGTTCATTTTTGCCGGGCCGACCGGTGTCGGTAAGACCCAGTTGGCCGAGACGCTTGCCGGCGAGATGGGCATGGCTGTCAAACGCATCGATTTCGGCCAGATGACGGGTACATGGGATGTCGCGCGCCTGGTCGGCGCCGCGCCCGGGCTTGTAGGATATGACGACTCGGAAGGCGAACTTATCGAGCATATGAAGAAAAACCCGCGCAGTGTCATCATCTTTGACGAGATCGACAAGGCGGACCGCGATACCTTGAACATACTATTGCAGATCATGGAAGACGGCAGGCTTACCTCTAACAAGGGTACGACCGTGCGCTTTAACGAGGCCGTTATAATATTGACGACCAATCTCGGCATGGAACCGTTTAACGTCGAGAAACTTATGCAGATGGGCATACCCTATGCCCGGGCGATCGCCGCGAACAAGGATTTAAAGATAGAACCGCTTTATGACGGGATGACAGGCGCGGTGAAGGCGCATACCGAGGGTAAGACAGAGGCCCTTGATAACTTCAAAACGAAAATGAAAGACCAGATAGGCAGGGCTGCGCGGTTCTTTTTCAGGCCTGAATTCCTGAACAGGATAGACGGCCTTATAGTTTTTAATCCGCTCCTTCAAACGACGGTCGAGAAGATCGCGGCTATTTTTGTAGACGAGGTTTGCCGTTCGACCGAGAACCAGAGAAAAATAAAGATCAAGGTCGGAGACACTCGTGAAGAATCCGAGGCTATTATCAGGCACGTTGCCGGCAAGGGTTATACGCCCAGGAGCGGCGCGCGCGACATGGGGCTTATGGTCGAGCATTTCTTCGCGGACCAGTTGACGGGCTTTATCAATGCCAATAGCGGCGCGGTCGTAGCGGCAAAGGGAAAAGGAATTATCGTAGCCCATTTTGATAATGAGAGCCAATCGCTGCGTTTTGAGCTTACAGAAGAGGCAGAAGAGGCTAAGGCCGAGATCCCTGCCGAAGATACAAGGGTCATGGCCGGCATTGCCGAGCGGATCACTAAAAATCAGGGCGCGCCGTTGGCCATGGACGACCTCAAGGAGGCCTTTGGCCTTTTGATCGAGGTCGAGGCCGGGAAAGGCGAAAAACCGGTCATTGCGGGCAAGCCCGTTGTCATAAAGAACAGTAATTTTCTCGATACAGACCCGGCTCAAGATACCGTTGAAGAGAGCATAACCTCCTCGCTGCCGCAGGAGATCGCTGTCCCCGAAGGGTCGAAAGAGACCCCGGCAAAGGCCGCTAAGGTTTTAAGAAGGATTGTCGGCAGCTGGGCGCGGTGCAGTATAGAGTTGGCCAAGATGGTGAATGTCGCCTCATACGCCTGGCATGCCGAGGGCAGGAGTTTAAGGAGCGACGAGTATTATACTAAGGAGACCGGGGATCTCCATGATATGGTCAATAAGTATTTTGAGCGGATCGGGGAATCGAAAGAAGTGCGGATTTCCTGGCAGGCCGACGACGACGGCCTTAAGGCCACGGTAGCGTTCAACTCGAACCTGAGCACGTTCTTAAAGCATGAACTTTTCGGCGATAAATATTCTAATGAAGATATAGCCGCGCTAAAGCCGCCGCGCGCTCTTCAGGCTATTATCAAGACGATGCTGAAGTTGAAAGAGCTTGGCGCAAAAACAGGGTTCTACCAGGGTGAAGGCCAGGCGGAGCTCTGGATAACCGTGCCGTTTACGGCGGTAAAAAAATCTACTCCGCCGTCTGTGGGGCCGGTAACCGCAAAAAAAAGTGCTTACCGGGAATTCCGTGAGGCGCTAGAACTTTTTACTGCGGATGCGATAAATCCTGTCCTTGCCGAAATATTCAAAAAGCCCGGACTTTATAGTTCTATTACGGAGATGGTGGCTAAAAACGGGACGCAGGTATTTCTTACCGCTCCTGACGCATTTGCTCCAGAAAATGGTTTCCGCCAGTCTGAACTGGTTATGTATAAGAATATTGCAGGTCAGATATGCGTGGGGAAGTTCGACGGGGTACTATGGTCAAATACACCTAATAAGATCCAGGTCCTGGAGTACGGACATATTGACGGTAATACTTTTGTTCCTTTGGCAGAACCCCGATTTGTTTCGATGTGTCCATGTAAGAGCATGTCCGAGCCTGTTGCGTGGGGTGCGGATACGGATTTCTTTTATCTCTTGAGGCCTGCCGTACCGTCTGTGCCCGACCTCGGCGTCTTCGATATCGACGAGGAGCTTTTGGGTGTGCAGCCGCCTGTTAAGCCGACAAGCGGAGCGAAGAGAAAGCAGCTTACGTTCAAAGAATTAAAAGCCGTTTTCCGGGCAACGGAATTTTCTAATAAAATTGTAGTAGTCGGCGCACATGAAGTTCCCGGAGATAGGAATAAAGCCGACGAATGTATAAGGTTCGACACCGGGAAAATATATGTGTATGAGTTCAGGCACATAGATACAAGGGGTGGATCCCTGTCGGTTATGGACCATGAGATAGAGTACGATTCTGTCGCCGGGACTTTGACGTTCAGGAACAAGGATTTCAGTAAGAAGCGGGCGGATCCCACAAATAAACCGGACATCGTATATCCCGGCAAGGATGTTTACTTTAATATTAAGCGGACAGCGGACAGTAAAGTCACCGTAGAGATAAACGAGGAGGCGTACAAATACTTCAGGGCAAACGGCGCGAACCTCGATTTTGGCACGTTGTCTGTGGTGCCGGTTGCCCCCGGCGTTCCTCGGCTCCCCTCAGGGCAAGGGGCGGTATTTACTCCGCGGTCGGTAGAAGAGATAAAGAGCTCACTCGGCGATAAGGTTGCGCCTTTCCAGCGCATAGGATCCGTCTATTCGCGTTACTATGAGGTCAGTAAAAAACAGTCTCGTGATAAAGACGGCGTGCCCATAACCGAATCGGTGACATTATATTTCGGGACTTCCATTCCTCAACAGGAGCAACCGGATATGTTATTGGTGAAATACGTAAAAGAGGAAACTAACTCCGGTACCGCGCGACCGGGAAGATGTTCATTAAGATTTTCCAGAACTCCCGGGGGGCAACAATTGCGATATGAATACGGTAAAAAGGCAATAGAATATTCCGGCGAAGA
>JAQURW010000241.1 GCA_028715425.1 Candidatus Omnitrophota bacterium | reverse complement strand
AACGTTGATGGGCATGGGCGCCTTTCCTGACACCGATACGTTGAGCCTTCACATGTGCGGTATGCACGGCACGGTCTATGCCAACCATGCCATCCAGGATTCGGATCTTTTGATCGCGGTCGGAGCTCGTTTCGATGACCGGGTGACCGGCAAGATAGACGCGTTCGCGCCCAAGGCCAAGATAGCGCATATCGACATCGATCCTTCGAGCGTGAGCAAGAATGTTCGCGTCGATATCCCGATCGTCGGCGATGCGAAGCTGGTCTTACAGGAGATTATCAAGCTTGTGCGTAAGACCGATACGAAGAAATGGATCGAAAAAATAAGCGGCTGGAAAACAAAAAGCCCGCTTACCTATGCCAAGGATGCGAAGCTGCGGCCGCAATTCGTTGTCGAGGAGATCTACCGCCTGACCAAGGGCGAGGCGATCATCGCGACCGAAGTGGGCCAGAACCAGATGTGGGCGGCGATGTTTTACCAATATACGGAACCGCGGACATTTATTTCCAGCGGCGGCCTCGGGACCATGGGGTACGGCCTGCCCGCGGCGATCGGCGCAAAGATCGGATGCCCCGACAGGATCGTCTTCGATATTGCCGGCGACGGTTCGATACAGATGAACATCCAGGAATTGGCGACGGCAGTGATAGAAAAGGTGCCGGTCAAGGTCGCGATCCTGAACAACGGTTTTCTCGGTATGGTGCGTCAATGGCAGGAACTTTTTTACGGGAGGCGGTACTCTCACGTGTGCATGGGCAAGGAATGCTATTATCCTGATTTTGTGAAACTTGCCGAAAGTTACGGCGCCCACGGCATACGCGTTTCAAAAAAGGATGACGTCGAAGGAGCTATCAAAAAGGCCCTCAGTATCAAGGGGCCGGTATTTATCGATTTCATCGTCGAGCAGGAAGAAAATGTCTTTCCGATGGTGCCGGCAGGCGAGGCGATCCATAAAATGCTCGGGGGAGGATTAGCGTAATGCCAAAGTTTACCTTATCAGTGTTGGTCGAGAACAAATTCGGCGTCCTGGCGCGTGTGGCCGGGCTTTTCAGCGCGCGGGGGTTCAATATCGATTCCCTGGCAGTTAGCGCGACCGACGACGCAAGCATGTCATCGATGACGGTGGTGGTCGACGCTGACGAGAGGACGCTCGAGCAGATAAAGAAGCAATTGAACAAGCTCATCGATGTCATCAAGGTCATCGACCTGACGAAGAAGCATTATATCGACCGGGAGCTCGTTCTTATCAATGTCAAAATAACCGATGCCGCTAAAGAGAAGATAATCGGTGTTGTGGACAGTGTAGGCGCGCACGTCCTCGACGTGGGAAAAGCGACCGTGACCATAGAGGAGACAGGCGATACGAATAATGTCAATGCCCTTATCGAGCTTCTGCGGCCGTTCGGCATCACGGAAGTGGTTCGTACCGGCAAGATCGCCATCCAAACTGAAGGAGAAAAAAAGGAGGAGAAAGGCAATGGCTAAGATCTATTATGACAAGGACGCGGATCTGAAATATTTAAAGGGTAAGACCGTCGCGATCATCGGCTATGGTATCCAGGGGCGGGGACAGGCCTTGAACCTGCGCGAGTCGGGCATCAAGGTGATCGTCGCTGAACTTAAAGGGACGGAAAATTACAAGACCGCCGTTAAAGATAAATTCAAGCCTGTTTCTACCGAGGAAGCCGCCAAAAAAGGCGACGTGATACAGATATTAACCCAGGACCATGTGCAGGCTATGGTCTATAAAAAGGCTATCGAAAAAAATCTGAGCAAAGGAAAGGCGCTCGTCTTCTCGCATGGTTTCAATATTCATTTTAAACAGATCGTGCCGCCGAAGTATGTCGATGTGTTCATGGTAGCGCCTAAGGGGCCGGGCGCGCTGGTGCGGGAACAGTATGTCGCGGGCAAAGGCGTTCCGTGCCTGGTGGCGATCTTTCAGAATGCCTCCGGTAAAGCGCTTAAGACCGCCCTTGCTTACGCCAAGGCCATCGGCGGGACGCGGATGGGTGTTATCAAAACCACGTTCAAGGAAGAGACCGAAACCGATCTTTTCGGCGAGCAGGCGGTCCTGTGCGGCGGGGCCAGCGCTCTCGTGAAGGCAGGTTTTGATACGCTGGTAAAGGCCGGTTACCAGCCGGAGATTGCTTATTTTGAATGCCTGCACGAATTAAAACTTATTACGGACCTGATCTACAAAACGGGTATCCAGGGGATGCGCAGCCGTGTTTCGGATACTGCGGAATACGGCGACCTTACCCGGGGCCCCAGGATAGTTAATGCGGCAACGAAACGGGAGATGCAGAAGATGCTCAAAGAGATCCAGAACGGCAAATTTGCCAAAGAATGGATAAATGAAAATAGAAAAGGACGGCCGAATTTTAATAAATTGTCCAAGGCGGACGATAACATCCTGATCGAGCGCGTCGGCGCGAACCTCAGAAAAATGATGCCGTGGATATAGGGGGAAAAGAACTCCCCCGTTCCCCCTCTTTAACAAAGAGGGGGTTGAGTTGTAGAGAGGTAGACAAAGAGATGTGTCCCCCTCTTTACTAAAGAGGGGGAGGGTGGGGGAGTTTTTAAAGGAAGAGGTACATATGGATAAAGTGATAATTTTCGACACGACGCTTCGTGACGGGGAGCAGTGCCCCGGAGCGAGCCTTAATAACAGCGAAAAACTCGAGATTGCCCGTCAGCTTGCGCTCCTGGGGGTCGATGTCATTGAGGCCGGGTTCCCCATATCCAGTCCGGGCGATTTTGAGGCTGTCCGCGATGTCGCTAAGACGGTCAAGGGGCCGGTCGTCTGCGGGTTGGCGCGCGCGCTTAAAAAGGATATCGATGCCGTGTATGAAGCGGTACGTTATGCCAAAAGGCCGCGTATCCATGTCTTTCTCGCTACTTCGAATATCCATATGAAATACAAGCTCCGCAAGACCGAGGATGAGGTTATCGAGGCGGCGTCGTGGGCGGTAAACTACGGTAAAAAACTTGTCGACGATATCGAATTTTCTGCCGAGGATGCCTCACGGAGCGAGCCGGGGTTCCTCTGTAAGGTCATCGAGGCAGTTATTGACGCCGGCGCAACGACCGTCAATATACCCGATACGGTCGGCTACGCTATGCCCGATGAATTCGGCAGGCTTATCCGGGGGATCCGGGAACATGTGCCGAATATAGATAAAGCGGTTATCAGTGTCCATTGCCATAACGATCTTGGCCTCGGCGTCAGCAATTCTCTTTCGGCTGTTGTGAACGGCGCCCGTCAGATCGATTGTACGATGAACGGCCTCGGCGAACGTGCAGGCAACGCGTCGCTAGAAGAGATGGTCATGGCGCTTAAGACTCGTTGGGATGTCTTCCGTGCTTCTACCGCGATAATGACCGA
>JAQURW010000057.1 GCA_028715425.1 Candidatus Omnitrophota bacterium | reverse complement strand
GACCAGGATGCCCAGCAGGAAATGGATGCGCATGTTCCGCTGGGTCTTTACAACATAAATGAACCCTTCGACGGCGTTATTGAGGCTTGCGATAAACGTAATATTTTTCATCGTTCCGGATCAGGCCTTTATACCGGTGAACTGTTTAAGAAGCGTTATCTGGAGCGTATTCATCTTTTTGCGAACCAGGGCCGTATCATCCCGATACCCCGCCATGTGCAAAAGCCCGTGGATAACATAGAGATAAAGTTCTTCGGTAAACGTCGTATTAAAAATGCGCGCGTTCGATCGCGCGGTATCCGTTGAGACATAAATATCGGCCTTGAGGATATCGTCGCAATACGAGAAGCAAAGGACATCGGTAGCGCGGTCACGATGCAGGTATTTTCGGTTCAGTTCCCTGATATCCCTGTCCGAGACCAGTATAACACAGACCTCATAGTGCCGTATCGCGGGGATCCTTTTATAGACAAACCTGACGAGACGCGCCAGGCGGGCCGCCGTTACCGGCTTTTTTTTATTCAGATTCTTTATGTTTATTTGTGCCATTGTTCCTTTTATGCATATCTTTGACATCGGGATATTCAAGGCGCGTATGGAATACCGCCGTCAGCACCCTGACAAAACTTTCCGAGATCTTGTTCAGGTCCTTAAGCGTCAGGTCGCACTCGTCAAGCTGATTATCGATAAATTTGTTATTGATGACCTTTTGGACCATGCCCTGGATGCGCGCCGGCGTCGGATCGCTCAAGGCGCGCGACGAGGCCTCGACCGAATCGGCTAAAAGGACGATCGCGCTTTCCTTTGACTGCGGTTTCGGCCCCTGATATCTGAACTCTTCTTCGGGGAGAGCGCTGTCCTCTTCGGATTGTTCGAGGGCGCGCTGATAAAAATAGTAGATAAGCCCTGTCCCGTGATGTTCCTCTATGAATTCGATGATCTTGGGGTTTAATTTGTATTTCCGGGCAAGTTCGATGCCGTCCTTGACGTGATTGGTAATGACCAGGGCGCTCATGGACGGCGTCAATTTTTCGTGTTTGGAGCCGAGGCCCATCTCATTTTCGGCGAAATACTCGGCCTTTTCTATTTTTCCGATGTCATGATAATAAGCGCCGACCCGCGCCAGAAGTGAGTTGGCGCCGATGGCATCGCAGGCTGCTTCGGTAAGATTGCCTACCATGATACTGTGCTGATACGTACCCGGCGCCTTAAGGGTCAATTCTTTAAGCAGCGGAAAGTTAAGGTCCGAAAGTTCCAGGAGGGTAATGTTCGTCGTTATTTTAAACACCGTTTCAAAAAAAGGCAAAAGCCCCATAACGAGGAAGATCGAAATGACTCCGCCTCCGCATCCCCACAGCGCGCTATTGACATAGGTGCGCGGCTCTATGTTATTGATCAGGCCGAACCCGATCACCGTCAAGCCTGCCATGATGCCGGATACGATACCCGCAAGCATGATCCGCGACCGTCTCCGCGCATCGCGCACAATGCATACGGCGGTAAAACCGCTTACCAGAAAAACAAGGACAATATCCGGATGCCCGGGCACCAGCACTCCCATATAGAGGCTTAAGAGCATTGTCGCCAGGAACGCCGCGTTTGAAGTCACCATAAGCGCCAGGAGCATAGAAACGCTCGCGATCGGTATCACATAAGGCGGTTGTGACGATTGAACGATAAACTGGCCGGCAAAAATAAAAACAAGGCTGACAATAAGCACGATCACTATTTCCTTGGGGTGCGTCAGAAGTTTCTTCTCGATCACCGCAAGATACATATACCCTATCAGGACGAGGACCATGACAACGATGAACATGCCCGAGAAATAAGGGCCGCGGTGCGTAACGCCTCCTATGATCCCCAGTTGACTAAGCTGGGCGATATTTTCCGCGGTTATCCGCTTACCCCGCTCCAGGATCAACTCGTTCTTCTTTACCTCATCCATGCGATAGACCGGCGCCAGATTTTTCACTGCCTGTTCGCGCAGGGCATCGGTCTCCTCGCTCGAATACGTAAGGTTGGTCTTTATAGCGGCCGCGAGGAGTTCGGCGGCATTATTCACGAGTTTCGTGTCGCGCGGGAACACCTTGGCGGCATAGTTTTTGGCAATCTCTTTGGCATGGTCAAGCGTCATCAAGTCGTTCATCGGGACAAGGCGTTCGGTCAGGATACGCTTATTAATGACCTTGGCGAATTTAACCTTGCCGGGCGTTGCCGTGTTATCTTCAGGGCTGACGATCCCTAACGGATAGATGCTTGCAAGGATATCGACCAGTTTCAGATTAATGGTATCCTTGTCATCTTTGACCGCAAAATAGAGGACCAGGGCATCCGGGACGTCGATCCCGGCCGCGGTCTTGAGTTCGGCAACGGCCGCGGGTTTTTTCTCTTTATCAAGATTCGCCAAGCCGGGGAGAGCGCTAAAAAAGGCCTTAAGGGTATTGATCGAGGCCTCTTCGCGCGAATTGTCGATATAAAATACGAGCGGCACATCGCTCCGGATCTCGTTTTTAGCCTCCCGTGTTTTCTCCTCATCGATACCGGCCGGATAGCGAAAATCATACGGCGCGTAGATGGTCCGGAGCGATATATCGCCTGAGCGCATATTGCCGCTGTAAAAAAACGAGCCGAATACGCTGTTCAGCATGAGCGCAACGACAAAAACGCTCGCAAGGATCAGAGAGAGTCTCACGCCGGAAAAAAACTTGACCATTGCCCTACGCCTTCCTGTGCGCGTCATAAGCCCGAATAATAGCCTGGACGAGCTCATGCCGCACCACATCTTCGCTGTGCAGATAGATAAATTTGATACCGTCGATCCCCTCAAGGACACGCTGAACGTGCACAAGCCCGGATTCCTTTTCCTTGGGAAGGTCGCTCTGCGTCACATCGCCGGTAATGACCGTTTTCGAATCGAACCCCAGACGCGTAAGGAACATCTTCATCTGTTCCTGCGTCGTATTCTGCCCTTCATCAAGGATAATGAACGCGTCGTTCAAGGTCCTGCCGCGCATGTAGGCGATCGGCGCGATCTCTATGATACCCCGCTCGACATAGGCCTGCACGCCTTCCGGCTCGACCATATCGTACAGGGCATCATAGACAGGCCGTAAATACGGTGTCACCTTTTCATCGAGCGTGCCGGGCAGGAACCCCAGGTTCTCGCCTGCCTCGATCGCCGGCCGCGTCAAGATAATACGCGATACGATCTTCTTCCGGAGCGCGTTCACCGCCATGGCCATGGCAAGATAAGTCTTGCCGGTCCCTGCCGGGCCGATGGCAAAAACGATATCGTTCGTGCGGATCGCGTCGAGATATTCCTTCTGCCCGCGCGAGCGCGGCGTTATGAACTGGCGTTTTGAAGAAACCTCGATCCGGTCAAGATAAATGTCATGGAGCGTGATCCCGCCCGGCGTCCGGCTGAATTTCACCGCGTATGAGGCATCGTGTTTGCGTATCGTGCCGCCGTTCCTGATCGTGATCAGAAGCTCTTCTATGATCTTGTCGGCTGCGGACACCGCATCGCCCTGGCCGCTTACGGTCAGCGCGCCGTCCTTAAAAAACGTCCTGACCGATAAAAGCTCCTCGATAACCTTCATATTCTCGTCATGCCGGCCGAAGAGGGCCCGGGCCTCGGTGTCATTGGCGATTCGTATCGTCTTTTCCATATTTTACGGTATCGTCCTAATATGTAATTCTTTCAACTGTTTCTCATCAACCGTCGACGGCGCGCTCGTCATGGGGCATACCGCCTTCTGCGTTTTCGGAAACGCAATGACGTCGCGTATCGATTCGCTTTTCGTAAAGATCGTTATGAACCGGTCGAGGCCCAGGGCTATCCCGCCGTGGGGCGGCGCTCCGTAACGAAAGGCGTCCAGAAGGAACCCGAACCTGACGGCTGCCTCTTCCCCGCTGATGCCGATGGTCTTGAATATTTTTTCCTGCAGTTCCTTCGAATGGATCCTGATGCTTCCGCTGGCGATCTCCATACCGTTAATAACAAGGTCATACGATTTTGACCGTATGTTCCCGAGGTCGCCTTTTTCGATGAGCGGGATATCGTCCGTTTTAAGCGACGTGAACGGATGGTGCTCTGACTCCCAGCGTTTTTCCTCTTCGTTATATTTAAAAAGAGGGAAATCGACCACCCACAAAAGGTCTACCTTATCGTGGTCGATCAGTTTATTGATCCTGGCAAGCTCTATCCGCAGGGCATTAAGCGCAGGATATATCACTTCCTTGCGGTCGGCGACAAAGAACATAATATCGCCGGGGACGGCCCCCATGGCGCCGGTTATCGCGGCCAGCTCATCCTGCGTAAAAAATTTCTGTATAGGAGAGTTGACCTTGCCGTCCTCAAGGATAAAATAAGCCAGGCCTTTCGCGCCCCATGACTGGACCAGTTTTGTCAGTTCATCGATCTTGGAACGGCTGAACCCCGCGCATCCCCTGCCGGTCAGGCCGATAACGCTTCCGCCGGAGCCGATCACCTGTTTAAAGACATTGAAATTACACGCCTTCACGATCGAGGAAATATCCTTAAGCTCTATCGGTATACGGGTATCCGGTTTATCAGACCCGTAACGCGCCATCGCTTCCCGGTACGGAAGCCGGGGGAACGGCGTTTTCAGGGTAATACCCTTCAGATCCTTAAAAAGCATTACCAGCAGCTCTTCGCAGAGAGCGAAGACATCTTCCTCGTCTATGAACGACATCTCGATATCAAGCTGGGTAAATTCCGGCTGGCGGTCGGCGCGCAGGTCTTCATCTCTGAAACACCGCGCGATCTGGTAATACCGGTCAAGCCCTGAGACCATCAGTATCTGCTTAAAAAGCTGCGGTGACTGCGGGAGCGCAAAAAAATAACCCGCGTTAAGCCGCGACGGGACCAGGTAATCCCGCGCGCCCTCGGGTGTCGACTTGGTCAATATCGGGGTTTCGACCTCGACGAATTTTTTTTCGTCGAGAAAATCCCTCATGATCTTGTTCATGCGGTGCCTGAGCCTCAGGTTACGCTGCATGACCGGCCTTCGCAGGTCGATATAGCGGTACTTAAGCCTGGCCTCCTCGGATACGGTCTGGGTATCATCGATCTCGAACGGCGGGGTAAGCGCCTGGTTCAGAATGACCATTTTCCGGGCCGCGATCTCGATGAGGCCGGTCGGTATCTTCGTGTTCTCGGTCCCCTTCGGCCTCAATCTGACGGTACCCGCTACCTGGATGACAAATTCACTGCGTAACTTCTCCGCCTGCGCATGAAGTTCCCGGCTCTCTTTCGGGTCAAAAACGATCTGGGTGATGCCGTAGGCATCGCGCAGGTCGACAAAAACCAGTTCACCGTGATCACGGCGGGAATGGACCCAGCCCGAGAGCGTTACGTCCGCACCGTTATTTTTCTCGCTCAATTCACCACAGGTATGTGTCCTTAACATCTATTCGTCCTTTCGCACCTTGTGTCATCCTGAGCGAAGCGAAGGATCTAAACATTTAGATTCTTCGTCGTCCCGCTAATGCGGGACTCCTCAGAATGACAGAATCTAAGACGCTTTCTTTAATTCTTTATTCCCTAACAATTTTTTTACAGCCTCTATGGCTGTTTGCCGCGCAACGTCTTCTTGTTCTTTCGTTTCCATATTGCGTATGCATACGACATTTTTCCCGAGCTCATTATCGCCTATGATCAGCACGGCCTTTGCGCCGTAACTGTCCGCTGTCCTTAACTGAGATTTTAACGAAGCCTCCCGTATATCCGTTACCACGCGGATATCGATGTTACGGCGAAGTTCATCGGCAAGCTTTATGCCGGCGATCGCCGCCGCATCACCCATGGTCACGATGCCGACCAACGGCCTGGATTCGACAGCGCCGCCGAGTGCCATGATCACCCGCTCTACGCCGATCGCATACCCGACGGCGCCCAATGCCGGGCCGCCCAGGTCCTTCACCAGATTATCATAGCGGCCGCCTGCTGCCAGGGCATCCTGCGAACCGAGGCCTTCACCCGTGTGCACAACCTCAAAAACGGTCTGGGTATAATAATCCAGCCCCCGCACAAGATGTTTTGCAACCGTAAAACGTATCCCCATTCCGGTCAATATTTTCTTCAGGGTCTCGAAATGTTTATCACAAGCCGGGCATAATTGTTTACTGACATCCGGGGCTCCTCCGAACAGTGCCCGGCATGATTCTTTTTTACAGTCCAGTATACGGAGGACATTCCTGGTGATCCGGGTCTTACAATCATCGCACAGTGCTTCTTCTTTTCCTTTAAAATAGGCGCGCAGGCTTTCGGCAAATTTTTCCTTATCCCCGGCGCAACCCAGCGAATTAAGTTTAACCATAAAGTCTTTCAGGCCGAACAGCTCGAGCATACGGCTGAGTTGGATAATAACCTCCGCATCGGCATAGGGTGAATTCATACCGATGACCTCGACGCCGATCTGGTGGAACTGGCGCTGTCGTCCCTTCTGGGGCCGTTCGCTCCGGAACATCGGCCCCAGGTAATAAAGCCTCGCTTCAGGCAGCTTCACCTGGAGCGAATGCTCGATAAAAGCCCTGACCACCGACGCTGTCCCCTCCGGCCGCAGCGTAAGAGACCTGCCTTTGCGGTCAGAAAAGGTATACATTTCTTTCGTCACGATATCGGTCCCGTCGCCGATACCGCGCACGAAAAGCGAAGTCTCTTCAACGATAGGGGTGCGTATTTCGGCACAACCGTAACTTTCGAGATGTTTCCGCGCCAGCGATTCTATCCTCTGCCATTTCGGCATATCCTGGGGAAGGATGTCCTCCATACCGCGTATTGCCGTGTATTTCATTTCACCCTCTGTTTCATCACGAGGCCCGGTTTAAAGCAAACAGCCTTATGCTCAGGCACCGGCACTTCCGCGCCGGTCCTGGGGTTCCTTCCCCGTTTGGCCTTGCGCGATTTGATCTTAAAAATGCCGAAATTCCTGAGCTCGACATTCTCCCCTGCCGTCAGGCTGTCGATAATAGAATCCAGGGTCTTCTGCACCACCTTCATCACGTCGGCCTGTTTCAAGTGGGCCATCTCGGCGGCTATTTTGACGACGATCTCCCGTTTGGTCATCGCCCCACCCCCTGAGCCAGTAGTTTCTTAGCGACGAAAAAAAACCGGTTAAACTTTTCGATACGTTTCCGTTTCTTTTTAAATCTGCTCAACAGACCGTACAAATAATAATAGGACTCGGTCCAGCAATCGGTAAGATGGGTAAGTTTTTCGTCCGACATGGTCGAAAAATCATTAAGAGACAATATCTCATAGATCGGCATGCATTTAACCATACGCTCAGCCGACCGTATCTCAAGCTGGTCCATAAGATCGTCGAAGCGGCTCGATACCAGGTCTTTGGTCAGGACAAAGAGATTGGTCTTCCCCACGGGAACCGGGTTTTGCGCGACCGTCTGTTTATACAATTCGTGGAACTTAGTCCAGAATTCGACAAAGACCTGCGTTTCCTTGATATTATGCTCTAGTGTCTTATCTTTCATAACCTATTATATTACCATATGTTACGTTAAGCGTCAATCTCAGTATCGCGTCCCTTTGTCATTCCGAACCCCGAGTTCGCCCGTTATTACATCACCGCGAAGGGCGAAGAATGACCAAAGCCGGCAAGATATTTTACAGTATCCACTGAATCTCAGATACTGACCTGAAAGTTAACGGTCTCCTGGCCGATAATAGCCTCTATAGCGTCGACCAGTTTCTCGGTCGGCTGGACATTAAAATCCTTGCCCAGCGAAATACTGGTCCGTTCGCCGGTCGGCTCGATGAAATTGAAATAGACCGGGACCTTACCCGGATACCGTTTGAGCGTTTCCTTAAGGCTGTCGAGCACAAGATCGTCCAGCCCCGGCACGCTTAAACCGATAACAACGGCCTTGGTAAATTCATCCTTCACATCCTCGGGCAGAATGATGTCGCTGGCAATGAGCCGCGGCTCGTCTTCCCGCAGGCTGATCTTTCCCCTGATAAAGACGATGGCATCGGTCCTGACAAGAGAGCCGGTGTTCTTATAGGCATTCGGGAAGACCAGGACCTCGCAGGAATTCGTCAGGTCCTCGAACGTCACGATGGCCATTTTTTCGCCTGCCTTCTTGGTAACAGTGATCTTGACCTTGCTCATGATCCCGCCGACCAGTATCTCGTCCCCGTCTTTCCTCGACGGAAAATCCTGTATCGGGCATGACGAATACATCTTCAGGATCTTCGCGTAGCGGGCAAGCGGATGTTTGGTAATATAAAACCCCAGGAGCTCCTTTTCATAGGCCAAAAGCTGGCTCTCGGGCCATTCGGGAATATTGGGAACGTCCTGGACAGTCTTTTTAAAGGTGTCCTCATGCTCAAAGGTATCAAAGAACGATAATTGGCCGCGCACCTTGTCTTTCTGGATACCGCCGGCAATCTCTATCGCGTTATCGGCTATCGCCAGGAGCTGGGATCTGAATAACCCCAGCGTATCGAATGCCCCGCATTTAATGAGGGCCTCGAGCACTTTGCGGTTAACGAGCCGGGAGTCCACCAGCTCGGTAAATTCGTAGAGCGAGGTGAATTTCCCGTGCGTTTCCCGCGCGGTTATGACCGAATCGATAGCGCCCTGGCCGACGTTCTTGACCGCGGCAAGGCCGAACCTGATACTCTCCCCTACGACCGTGAACTGCGAATAACTTT
Source organism: Candidatus Omnitrophota bacterium (assembly GCA_028715425.1). Lineage (GTDB taxonomy): Bacteria > Omnitrophota > Gorgyraeia > JABMRN01 > JABMRN01 > JAQURW01. Next base: position 3,817 of record JAQURW010000057.1, on the reverse strand, counting down.
CGTTCACGTCGGGCGGCAGGATCTTGATGCCCATCCCCAGGCATTCATTCAGGGCAACCGATAATTTATCTGCCTTATCTTTTTCGCTTGTCAGAAGGGCAGCCATAAATTCCACGGGATAGTTGGCCTTAAGATACGCCGTTTGATAGCTGATGAGCGCGTATGCCGCGGAATGGCTCTTATTGAACCCGTAGCCGGCAAAATATTCTATCAGGCCGAATATCTTTTCGGCAAGAGGCCTTTCGACCCCGGTCTTCACGCATCCTTCGATAAAATCCTTCCGCGCCTCGGCCATCACCTCGGGGGTTTTTTTGCCCATGGCGCGGCGCAAGTTATCTGCGTCGGCCAAACTGAACCCGGCCAGTTGCGAAGCGATCATCATGACCTGTTCCTGGAAAACAATAATTCCGTAGGTATCTTTAAGTATCGGCTCTAAAAGCGGATGGTCGTATTTCACCTTGACCTGGCCGTGGCGCCGGTGCATATAGTCGTCAAGCATACCGCTTCCGATCGGACCGGGACGGTAGAGCGCAATAAGCGTTATGATATCCTCGAACCGTTCGGGTTTGAGTTTTTTCAGCAGGTCTTTCATGCCCGAACTTTCAAGCTGGAACACGCCGGTGGTTTCCGCATCGGACAGGAGTTTGAACGCCGCAGGATCGTCCTTAGGGATCGTGCCTATAACGACATCGGCGCCCTTGGTGCGTTTTATTATCTTGACGGCCTGTTCGATGACCGTCAGCGTCTTAAGCCCCAGAAAATCCATTTTGAGGAGCTTGATCTCTTCGAGTGATTTCATCGCATACCCGGTCGTGATCATGTCATCGTTGGTCTTAAAAAGCGGGACATAATTGTCGAGCGGTTTTTCCGCGATAACGACACCGGCGGCGTGCGTCGATGCATGCCGCGTAAGCCCCTCGAGCCGTTTCGATATATCGATAAGCTGTTTCATGCGCGGGTCGGTCTTGTATAAGCTTTTCAACTCCGGCTCGGCATTCATCGCATCTTCCAGGGTTATATTCAGGTCGTTCGGAATCAGCTTGGCGATCCGGTCGACCTCGGCATACGGAAGACCGAGCACCCGGCCGACATCGCGTATAACGCCCTTTGCCATCATGGTGCCGAACGTGATGATTTGGGCGACGTTCTCTTTCGAATATTTGTTGACGACATATTCGATGACCTCGTTGCGACGCTCAAAGCAGAAATCGATATCGATATCGGGTAAGGTAATACGGGCCGGGTTTAAGAACCTCTCGAAGAGGAGGTCATACTTCATCGGGTCGATATCGGTTATCCCGAGCGAATAACTGACCACGCTGCCCGCAGCCGAGCCGCGGCCCGGCCCGACGCTGATCCCCTGCGATCGCGCGTAGTTGACAAAATCCCAGACGATCAAAAAATAGCTGACATAACCGCTCTGCTCGATGACCTTCAGTTCATGTTCAAGCCGGTCCTTAAGCGCCGGCGTAACGTCCGGATAGCGCCTGGCGAGGCCTTTCTCGACCAGACTGCGCAAATACCCCTCGCGGGGCACGCCTTCGGGCGGCGTAAAATGCGGCAGGTGCGGTTTTGAGAAATCGAGCTCGAGATTGCATTTCTCCGCGATCTCGACCGTATTCGTTACCGCCTCGGGGCATAACGAGCCGAACGTGCGTTTCATGATATCGCCTGTTTTAAAATAAAATTCGTCCGTCTGAAAACGCATCCGGTTCGGGTCATCGAGTGTCGTCTGGGTCTGGATACAGAGAAGCGCTTCATGCGCCTTGGAGTCATCGCGGTCGAGATAATGCACGTCGTTCGTGGCCACCAGCGGCAGTTCAAGGTCCTTCGCGATCTTTATAAGCTCCCGATTGGCAGTTTCCTGTTCCTTGATAAGGTTATCCTGTACCTCGATATAAAAGTTGCCTTTGCCGAATATATGCCGGTATTCGTCTGCAGTTCGTTTCGCCCGCGTAAGGTCCCCGGAAATAATAAGATGGGCTACCTCTCCCTTGAGACACGCCGACATAGCGATAAGGCCGTCATTGTACTTGGCAAGCGCCTCTTTATCGACGCGCGGCCGGTAATAGAACCCTTCGAGGTATCCTATCGACACGAGTTTCATGAGGTTCTTATAGCCGACCTCATCCTTGGCAAGAAGGACCAGGTGGAATGATGCCTCCTGAATGCCGCGGCTCGATTTCTCGAAGCGCGAATCCGGCGCGACATAAACTTCGCACCCGATAATCGGTTTAACGCCTTTATGGATAGCCTTCTGATAAAATTCGATGGCGCCGAACATGTTGCCATGGTCGGTTATGGCCGCCGCGGGCATCCGGTATTCGGATGCGCGGGTCAGTACGTCATCGAGCTTACAGGCTCCGTCAAGAAGGCTGTATTGGGTATGGAGGTGGAGATGAACAAAGTCACTGTGTTTTTTCATGGTATGCCGGTCCGGCGGAACGGCCGTTATCTAACGCCGCATGCCGACGCGCTGCGCAGTCTGGTAAACTTTCCCTTCGGTCTGTATGGAAGGCGCGATAATGATCTCGGTCCTTTGCATCTGTTTGATATTGCTTGAACCGAGATTGCCCATACTGGTCATAAGGGCGCCGACCAGATTCTGGGTCCCGTCATCGGTCTTGGCAGGTCCGTATAATATTTCGCTTAAGGTGCCGGTCGTCCCGACATGTATCCGCGTACCGCGCGGAAGATTAGGATGGGGCGTTGCCATGCCCCAATGATATCCCCTGCCCGGCGCTTCTTCGGCACGGGCAAAGGCATTGCCGAGCATCACGGCATCGGCGCCGCTGGCAATGGCCTTACAGATATCGCCGCCGCGCGCCATGCCGCCGTCGGTAATGATCGTAACGTATTTCTTGGTTTTCTTATAAAAATCGTCCCTCGCCGCAGCCGAATCGACCGTAGCCGTTACCTGCGGCACGCCGATACCGAGGACACCTCGTGTCGTACACGCCGTGCCCGGGCCTATGCCGATCAAAAGGGCGCTGGCCCCGGCCTTCATCAGTTCATAGGCGACTTCATAAGTCACACTGTTGCCGATGACGACCGGGATCTTCATGAATTTACAGAACTTTTTGAAATCCAGGCACTTATATTCGGTCGCGATGTGCTTGACCGTCGTGACGGTCGACTGGACGATGAAAATATCGCACCCGGCCTGCTGGCTGATCCTGCCGAACTCCTCGGCCCTCTGGGGTATCGCGCTGACACAGGCAGGGACACCGCCATCTTTGATCTCATGTATCCTCTTGGCTATCAATTCTTTTTTTATGGGCTCTTTATAGATCTTTTGGAGTAGCGATGTCGATTCTTCAGGCGATGCCCCCATCAATTCATCGACAACCTTATCGGGATTCTCATAACGCGTCTGGATGCCTTCGAGATTCAGTACCGCCAACCCCCCGAGCTTACCCATAGCTATAGCAAAACGGACATCGACAACACCGTCCATCGCCGACGCTATAATGGGCACCTTGAAGGTATTGTTGCCCAGTCTGAACGAAGTATCGACCTCGTTCGGATTCACGGTCACATCACCCGGGACCAGGGCTATTTCGTCAAATCCGTAACATCTGCGGGCCATGCGGTTAACGCCGATATAGAATTGGGCCATTGTATTGTATCTCCTCGTTTTAGCGGTTAGGGGAGTGCGGTTAGCTGATAGATATTATCGTCTATTATGGCGATATCCTAAACGCTAACCACTAATCGCAAACCACTTATAAATGTATCCCATATAATACAAAAATTAGGGCGTGAAGTCAATTAAAATGTGCCGCGCGCGTTACGCCGCCACCAGGAATTCAAGCAG
>JAQURW010000240.1 GCA_028715425.1 Candidatus Omnitrophota bacterium | reverse complement strand
GTACGCCGCCATGCCCTTAAGTCCGAAAAGCAGGATCTCCCGCAGACTTTGGATATCTTCGTTGACCTTAAGGCGCGCCTTGAGCCATACATCCGTCACTTCTTTTAGCAATGCCTCGCGTCCCTGTCCGGGCTTCCATGAGGCAACACCGGGGAGAGCCGCAGTAAATGCGGTCCCGTGTTTTCTTTTGTAGGCGGCAAAAAAATCTTCCTTCATTTTTTCCTTAAGTACATAACACCGTTTTATGAGCCCCTCGATCCTTGGCGGGTCGAAATTGACATTGGTGACCGTCGTAAACAGCGCCTCCATAACGAAACGATCCGTTTCGTTAACTTTCACACCCAGTTCACGGGCCAATGTCCCGTAAACAGCAAGGCTTTTAAGCCCATAGATCAACTCGTCCTGAAGGATCGCCGTTTCGGCTGTTTTACCGCACACGCCCTGCACGGCGCAGCCTTTGCCGCCGGCAGTCTGTTCGCATTGTCTGCATAGCATCTCCATACCAACCTCCTTAATCGCGCCATTCTATGGTTACCGCACCCTGCGGACAGTGCCCCACGCAAGCGCCCAGCTTATCGCAGAAAATATCCCGCACCATCCGCGCCTTGCCGTCAACGATGGCTATCACGCCTTCGTGGCACTTCGGAATGCACAACCCGCACCCGTTACATTTTCCCTCGTCTATTTTGATGGTTTTTTGCCTCACGATGCCTCCACTTAATGATACTATAATAGTATCTTTTAAAGTTATTGTCAAGCGTTTTTATCCCTGTATCGGTTATTCCGAGAAATTAACCGCGATCGCGCGCGGAAGGGGGCGGCTGCCGTTTATCACTTTTTGACGCGGCTTCAGGGCCTCGTCAAAAGGGACAACGTTAAAGGTAAGATAATCTCCGGCCTCCATTTTGCCCGTGTACTCATATTCAAACGGCGTAGCGCCGATCTGCCTGCCGTTCAAAAAGACCTTGCCGACGGTCGGTTCGGATGTAATAGTGATCTTATACCTGTTATAATCATAGACTGTCCCGTCGAACCAGTAACTATCGGGAGCCGTTGGGGTCAGCTCAAAATTACCGATTGCCCGGGTAACGTCGTTACCTTGAGTGTTCGTCAAGGTCTCGCAACCGGTAATACATAGCGGGCATAATCCTATGACAAAGAGAGCAATAAGGCCGGACGGTCTCATTGTTTATTTTTATCCCCTCCGAAAACATTTAACGCCTGCCCAAGCTGTTTTGCGGTATCTTTAAGCGTGCCGGTCGTTGCATTGAGGGTCTCCTGGGTATTGCCGACGGTAGCGAGAGCGGCATTCGCGGCTTCCGTAAGTTTTCCGCTGACCACCCGGTCCAGTCCCCTGATGTCGATATTCGCAAGATTGCCGATCGAGGTGCGCATCAGGGTCTTGGTGATTATAAGACCGACCAGGGCATTAGGATCGCCTACGTTAACATAAGTTTCGTTTAAATTCAGGTTAAATTCCTGTATAAACGGCGTGTCGCCTTTTGAATAATCCTTATAAACGGCTTTACCGATCTTCAGGGTCAGCTTATCGATCTGTATTTTCGGGGCCTCGCCGCGGCCGGCCGGTTTTTCCCCGGTTTTTTGTTCACGCACCACGTTAAGGCTGTCGAGGTTAAGTTCTCCCTTCTCGTTCTTAATGACGTCCAGCTCTTTAATATCTATGCGAACCTCGTTCAAATGTATGGTCCCCCGCATAATGTCCCGCAGGTTATAGTCGACATAGATCTCCGGCATATCGAGCATAATGCGGTCCCTGAACGTATCCGGGTTAAAAAGACGCAGATTCGTAATGGCGACCAGCGGCTTCACAACGCCTACCTTGAAACTCTGGATATGGAGTTTAAGGCCCGTGACGATACCGACGGCATTTTCAACCGCCCCTTTGATGGCGACGTCTTTTACCACGCCGACCAGGACACACACTGCGATCAGCACGATCAATACCGTAAATAATTTCTTCATGGTATAGCCCCCCTCTTTACGAATATCATAGGCATACGGGAACACAATGTCAAGCGAACAATCTATTTTAAAAATATACCTGTCAGTGGTACAATAACGGTGCCATGACAAAAAAAATATTCGCCGGCTTCCCGTTCTTTCTGGCCGTTTTCATCATCACGTCCCTGGCGGCCGATATCTCGTACTATAACCGGGTCATCCAGAGAGACAGTGACGGCAAAAACGAGCTCTGTTATTCGGACTTCAGGGTCTTTTGGTACGCCTCCTTTAATCTGCACCATCACATCCTTCTCGACGACTATTATAATCCTCCTCGTTTCATTCCGCTCTGGTTCACGAGCCCTGCGTTAAGAAAAAGCGTCAAACCGATCGCCCTCTTCAACGAGGAAACAAAATACAAGCTTTACGATACTTCGCAGGAATTTTACCATTACCGCTATTCGCCTTTTATCGCGTTTCTGATGATGCCCCTCACCTTCCGCAACGACCCGGGGCTCGGGCTCGCGGCCTGGTACCTTATCCTGAACTCCCTTTTTCTCGTAACGATCCTCCTGACGGCATCCGCCGCAGGAGCGAGCCCGCCGGTCATAAAGACCTTCCTTCTATGGGGCATATTCATCGGCACCTTGCGCTTTTACCTCACCAATATCGCCCTCGGCCAGACCGATATCGTCATCGCGTTCCTTTGTGCCGTCTTAACCGTCGCATATTCAAAGCGGCGCGATATGGTAGCCGGCGTGTGCTACGCGCTGGTCCTGCATTTTAAACTGTTCTTCGCGCCGTTTTTCTTATTTTTTATTATACAACGCAGGTGGAGGCTTACCCTGACGGCTGTTACCGCATGGCTTATCCTTCTTTTCATCCCGGCATACTGGTTCGGGCCAAAGAAGATGATCCTCTTTATCAGGGAGTGGTTCGGCATCCTCTCGTTCTCTGTCCCGTCGCAGCTTGCAAACCCGAAAAATCAGTCCCTTATATACCGTTTCGTCAGCGCCTTTACTCATGATGTCCGTATGGTTTACGCGGCAAGTTTCTTCCTATGCCGCGCATTACTGATAATGCTGGCCGCAGGCATACAAAAATACCGCAGGATGACGGAGCGGTCGGCGGGTTTTATTTCGCAATGCGAGATCGCAGCGCTTATCATTATCACGCTGATATCTTCTCCGCTTGCATGGACAGCGCATTTTATGCCGCTGGTAATTCCTTTGGGGATTGTCCTGGCAGATTATTTCGTATCGAAAGACCGCGTGATCGCTCTTTTGGCAGGCGGTTTTCTCCTGGCAGCCGGCGTTATCAATACCGACCTTACCTCATGGATACCGGGGATAGCAGAGATCGGCCCCGGGGCTGTCAGTATCGGTGCGATTTGTCTTTTAGCAGCGCTGATTAGAACTTTACGGTTACACCGGCA
>JAQURW010000239.1 GCA_028715425.1 Candidatus Omnitrophota bacterium | reverse complement strand
CTACCGCCTCGAGGTCGAGGATTTTCCGCTGATGGTCGGGATCGATGCGCGAGGGAAAAGTATTTATTAAAACTGGAGGGGAATTTGATATGCGAACTGACAAACGAAAAGATAACGAACTGCGGCCGGTAACGATCACCAAAGACTTTATCAAATACGCCGAAGGTTCATGCCTCTTTGAGATCGGCAATACGAAGGTAGTCTGTACTGCATCGGTCGAGAACACGGTCCCGCAGTTCTTGAAAGGAAAAGGCACGGGCTGGGTATCGGCCGAATACGGGATGATCCCCCGCTCCTGCGCGACACGTGTCCCGCGGGAAGCGGCAAAAGGCAAGGTAGGCGGCCGCACCCAGGAGATCCAGCGGCTTATCGGAAGGTCCATGCGCGCGGTTACCGACCTTGCCGCGCTGGGTGAACGCACGATATGGCTTGATTGCGACGTTATACAAGCCGACGGGGGCACGCGGTGCGCGAGCATCAACGGCAGTTTTGTCGCCCTTATCATGGCGCTCGGAAAACTTAAAAAGAACCGGGTGATCGCCGATGTTCCGGTCGGCGATTATGTGGCGGCGATAAGCGTCGGCATAGTGAACGGCATCCCGGTCCTTGATCTTAATTATGACGAAGATTCGAATGCCCACGTCGATATGAATATTGTCATGACCGGCGCCGGCAAATTTATCGAGGTACAGGGTACCGCGGAAAAAGAGCCGTTCAGCCTTGAACGCATGAACTGTATGCTGACGCTTGCCAAAAAAGGTATCCAGTCGATCATGGCCGGCCAAAAAAAGGTCATCGGCGCTCTCTTATGAGAACGCTTGTCCTTGCTTCGAATAACAAAAAAAAGGTCCGGGAACTAAAGACCATCCTCAAGGGCATGCGTCTTAAGGTCTTATCCCTCGATGAAGCCGTAGCGAAACCGCACCGGATCGTCGAGGACGGGCTTACGTTCCGGGCGAATGCCGCAAAAAAAGCAGTTACCGTTTCACGGATGTGCGATTGCCTGGTCCTTGCCGACGATTCCGGCCTGTCGGTCGATGCATTGGGGGGCAGGCCCGGTATACGTTCCGCGCGCTTTGCCGGCCCGGGCGCAACCGATACAAGAAATAACAAAAAGCTTCTCAAACTCCTGGACAATAAGCCTCCGGCTGAATGTCGAAGAGCGTCGTTCGTATGCGTCATAGCGTTGGCGCGACAGGGCCATTTGATCGGGACTGTTGAAGGCAGGTGCCGCGGTACGATAGGTTTCGAGGGGCGCGGGGAGAACGGTTTTGGCTACGATCCGCTTTTTACCCCGCGCGGCCGGCGGCAGACATTCGCCGAGATGCCGGCAGCGCTCAAACATAGGATCAGCCACCGCGGCAGGGCCCTTGCCAAGGCTAAGAGAGTTATTTTAAAATACTTTTCAAGGTAGTATCGATCTTGCCGGTCAGCGAATCTTTAACCATCGAAAAATATTCGAATTTCCATTTCGGTTTTGCCAAGGTGCCGGTGAGATAGGCGCGCGAGACGGACCGTCCGAACGAAGCGATGAATTCGACCATGCCCCGCTGCCAGTCCTCGGTGCCGGCCGGCGATTCCTTCAGCTCGTTCTTTGCCTGGAGATTAAGGTTGGTATCGAAATCCATGTATCCCTTGGCGTAAATATTGACCATATTTCCTGTCAGGATAAGATTGTCGGTGGCTATTTTCCTGTCCTTAATGACCAGGTCGCAGCTTCCGCCGGATATTTCGACGGTTTTCATTTCCTTGATCGTCGCGCGTAAGAACCCGTACATCTCGCCCAGCATCGGCGTCAGGAGGGGCATGGGGCCGAGGTTGCCGTTCTCTATTTCGATATGGCCCGACCCCTGGACCGATCCCCCGTTGCGCCAGGACCCGCCGAGGAGAAGATTGAGATTAAGCGTGCCGGCCAGCTGTTTAAATTTGATCGCCGAATCTTGAATGAGGGCATTGATGTCGATCCCCTGTGCCGTTACGGCGACGGTATACGGCAAGGTTTTTTTCGTAAGATCGATCCGGCCCGTGATGTTCAAAGAACCTTTATACGGATGCGCGTTGAATGACGGCACCGCAAGCTCTCCTTCGGCCATCTTGACGTCGGCCTGAACGGCCGGCAGATGGTAGTTGTCGAACATGATATCCGCGGCGCGGCTCTTAATAATGACGTCCCAGCTTCTGATATCGTCAAGAGAACCGCGGAAGGATATTTTATTGTGCACGATGCCGCGAAATTTCGATAAACTGCGGTAGGAGTCTTTCATGATACGGTTGATATGGCAAAGGTCGGCAGTGTTGATGGTGGCCTCCCCGTATACCAGAAAAAGAGGGTGCGAAAATTCAGAGACCTGGCCTTTCAATTCCGCCCGCGACCCCAGGAAATGGAGTTCGCAGCGGTCTATCATGAGCGTTTCGGCAGGTTTTGTCAGGGCGATGGCGGCATGCAGGTCTTTGCCCTTGACGATAAGCGATGCCGAAAAAAGATCTTTTGCGTTATTGACCGTGCATGAAAGCATATGCGGTTTGCCGTTAAAGAGGAACCCGATCACGGGCGCTTGAACGGACTTTTTGTCAAAATAGATGTCCCCGGCAAGTTTTGAAACGGTATCGTTCCCCATGGCAAAGGCGCAATCGGATATATTTATGGTATGCAGCGAGAAATTCTTGAAAATATTCATAAATCCGCGGGACGGGAGGGATTCGAGCACCAGGGTCCCTCCTCCGCGGATAGGGCTCGTTACCGGGCCGAAGACTATACCATCCATGCGTACCGTGATGAACACTTGTTTCAGTTTTATCAGGAGGGGGATATTGACTTTGATGAGGACTTGTTCGGCAGTGCAGAGCTCTTCGCCGGTCTTGGAGGCGCCTATGCGTACGTTGTTCAAGAGCAGCCCCTGGCCGGGGAGGTGCAGGGTATGTTCCGGCACCATCGTGATGCGCAGGTTATGCTCGATAATAGAGACCATGACCGTCTCTAGACGGGTCAAAAGATATTTTCCCGAAAATACGGCGGCAAGACTCCCTATGAAGAAGAGGAACATTACTGCGATAAGAGATATTTTGATCAGGCGCATGAGGTATTATAACGTACGCCCGAATATTCTACAACTTATCTTTGACAAATGCGCTATTAAACAATATAATACTTACAGTACTAGGGGCGCAGCCCTCGGGGCGGTTCCTGCCAATAACACGGAGGTTTTCTTATGACGTTATTCCAATTACTTACAGCCGGCGGCGTTACGATGATAGTCCTGTTGATATGTTCGGTCATATCGCTTACCGTTATTTTCGAGCGGTGTATTTATTATGCGCGGCGGTCCCGTGTAAAAAGGGTTGAATTCATGCTGGATGTCCGCAAGGAGCTTGATAAGGGCAATATTCCCTATGCCCTGAAGATA
>JAQURW010000238.1 GCA_028715425.1 Candidatus Omnitrophota bacterium | reverse complement strand
AATCATAAAAATTCCCCCGCAGTTTCGTAATAGGCGTTTCGGTCCGAAGCAGGGTCTGCGCGGCAAACTTTCCGAGCGCCGATATAACCGCGGGTTTAATAATATCTATCTGGCGTATAAGGTACCCTTCGCAGGTCAGGACCTCGGTCGGCAAAGGATTCCTGTTCCCCGGCGGCCGGCATTTGAGGACGTTGGCTATATACACATCCTGCCGCTTCAAGCCCATGGCCTCGATTATCTTGGTCAGGAGTTGTCCGGCCCTGCCGACGAAAGGAAGCCCCTGAAGGTCTTCGTCCATCCCCGGCGCCTCTCCGACGAACATAAGCCGCGCGGAGGCGCTGCCGGAACCGAAAACACAGTGCGTCCGCGTCTTCGAGAGTTCGCAATGCGTACATGCCGTTACTTCGCGCTTCAGGGCCTCAAAATCCCCGGCACAGTCAGTGGCCTTGGCCGCGGCCATAAACACTTCCCGGATGCCGGATAACCGCTCCAGCTCGACATGCCGCTTGATCGTCGTTACGATATTTTTTAATTCCTGCGATTTCATGCCTCTACCCTCAGCGCATAGTCCGCGATATCGCTCGAAGCCTTTGGCTTACGCAACGACTCGATATTTTTCCGCATCACGTCCATTTTTTCTTTATGAGCGCACAGGTCTTTAACGACGGGACCGATCTCGGCGATCTTCCGGATCGTCACACCGGCATGGCCTGCCCTGATAAGGTCCGCATTCCGGCTCTCCTGCCCCGGGATCGGCCGCACAAATACCGGCGGAAGCCCCATGACAACCGCTTCGGTGGTGCTGATCCCGCCTGCCTTACCGATATAGAGATCGGCAACTGCCATAAGCTCATCGACCGTATTAACATAGCCGAAATTCTTAACGGTGATCTTTGCCGTTTGCTTTTTGAATGCCTCTATTTTCGCATGCAGAACCTCGTTATGGCCGCAAACAACCATGACCGTTAGCGGCACGCCGATCCCGTTCAAGGCGCAGAGCGCCTCGAAGAGAGGCCCGACACCGTATCCCCCGCTTAAAAGAAGGATAACAAATTCATCCCTGGGTATATCCATCCGTTTTCTGAAGTATACCCGGTCATGCGCCATGGAAAATTTCGGCTCCACCGGGATACCGGTCACCATCACTGCCCGATCCGGGATACCCCACTTTTCGACCAGGTCCCTCTTGGTCCTGTCATAGGCAACCATATAGGTATCAACGCCCCCTGAAACCCAGAAGGCATGCGCGCGGTAGTCGGTAACGACATTAATAACCTGCATCTTCATGCCATACCGCTTTTTTAAGAACCAGCAAACGTCAGGCATAAGAAAATGCGTCGAAATCACCACGTCGGGCTTAAAGTCACGGACATAACGTATAAGCGGGATACTGTTGGTGATATGGGAAAGACAGCGGGGCCAATAGGCGATGGCATGCACAAAACGGTTATCAAAAAAGTAATAAAGTATCCCCCATAAAAAAATAAGCTTATTGATGAGAAGAAGATACGAGGTCGGATAGCTGTATTTAAAAAAGGCGTTGGTATGGTCCAGGACATCGATAGTCTCGATGACGCAATCGGTTTTTTTCTGCGCCAGCGCGTCACGGATCGCCAGGGCAGCCTTTTTGTGCCCTACGCCGGCGGTCGCATACGTTATAAGGATTTTTTTCATGCGCGTCTTTTCCCCGCAAGGTTTTTCAACATCTTCATCCCGCCGCCGAGCGAATAAATAAGGTTAGGAACTATATCGCATTCGACCCAGCACCCGGCGCATTTTTTCACGTCGCGCCGCAAGGCCTTCGCTCCCGTCGAATGCCAGACTTCGCTAAACCCCTGTGTCTTAAGGTTCCCGATCGGCTGCGGCTTCAGGGTGCAGGGCATCACGGTGCCGTCCGGGAGCAGCCTGAAATAAAAAAAGAGCGCCAGGCACGCAGGATTCGGTACCGCCGTTCCGTTAAGGGTGCGGTTCTTGCTCCCCTCCAGCACCGTATCCTGGATACCTTCCCATAGCCGTTCTGAGAACGGTATATACCTGTCCTTCCGGCGCCCATCCCGATAATAGGACTCTATTGTATCATATAAAGCCCTCGCTGTGGAAGTTTCTCGCTGAGGATCGAGGCCATCGAGCCGCAATTCTTTGCCAAGACCGCTCCCTTTGAGGATATCGCTTTCATGGACCTCATGCATCAGGTATAATTTATGGTCGCAGCCTAGCTGAGCGGCAAGTTCGCTTAAGGCCGGTATAGACGAAACCGTATCGCGCGAGATCGTTTGATTGATCCCGAAGGCAAAGGCATACTTCTTATGTAAACGTTTGAGCCCCTGTAATGTCCCGACTGCCCGATCATAGAGCCCGGGGAGTTTCCGTATGCGGTCATGCTGCTCGCTCCCGGCATCGAGCGAGACCTGGACGGTAATATTATCCGTTTTCGGGCAGAGGCGTTCGATGAACGAAAAAACCGCGTCGCTGTAAAAGCCGTTCGTCGTTATATAATAGATCTTTGTCTTCGTACGGCTGATGATAGCCTCGACGATATCCGTAAAATCCTCTTTTAAAAAAGGCTCCCCTCCCGTAAACCGTATAAGGTCCAGCTGTTTAAGTGCCTTATCGCTGAAGATACGCGCGGCATCAGAGGCCGTAAGTTCGATCTCTCTATTCTTCAGAGCCCGGTCGACATCCTTGATCCCGCACATAGGGCATCCTGCGTTGCAGCGCCACGTGACCGTGTAGGCAATAACCCGAGGGGAAGGCGGCCGGTCAAGCGAGCGGAGCAGTCTTCCATACCCGATAGCGGCCGCTGCCCTGGTATAATCGCCGAAAGACATCATCGTCCCCTCCATACACGGGCCATATCCTTGAAAACGCCGAAAAAATTCTTCGGCAAGAGGGACGACGAGCGCCCGTGAAGCCTTTTTTGCGTAACGATCGGTATCTCTTTTATCCGACATCCCTTCCGGTGGAGTTTGATAACAAGTTCGACCGGCAGGAATATCCCCTGCGACGAAAAGGAGATGTCCTGAACAGCCGTTCTCTTGACGCACCGTAACGCCGAACTCAGGTCCCGGTAAGGCTGGAAGAACATGATGTTGAGAAGGCGGTTAAAGACCCTTGAAATTACCCAGCGCTGAAAACCGTTAGCGTTCCGCGTGCGATAGGTGATGACCGCGTCATGATCGACGATATAAGGCGCCATAGCCTTAAAATATTCGATATCATATTGATTATCCCCGTCGGTAAACAGGATATAGTCGAATCGTGCGGCCGTCTGAAATCCTGTCTTCAGGGCCTCGGCATAGCCGAGGTTCCTTACGTGTTGGACGACTTTAAGTTTATGGTAGCGGCGCGACAATTCCTCGGCTACATACCCCGTGCTGTCCGGGCTCCCGTCGTTAATAACGATCATCTCATAGTCGTC
>JAQURW010000056.1 GCA_028715425.1 Candidatus Omnitrophota bacterium | reverse complement strand
GACACTAGGCACAGGCGGGGCCCTCCTCCACATCTATAACCAGGCTATAACCAAGTCCCTGATGTTCTTCGGCGCCGGCAATGTCGTGAATAAATACCGGACACATAATATGCACGTCATACGGGGGGTGCTGAAGGCAATGCCGTTTACCGGGTCCATGCTCCTTATGGGCGCTTTTGCCCTGGCAGGCATGCCGCCATTTTCTATTTTCATAAGCGAGATCGTTATCATATTCGCCGCCTTCATTAAGGGGTCTTACCTGGCCGCATTTTTACTGCTGGGTTTTATCACTATCATTTTCGGGGCGGTCGTGCACCAGTTCAGCAGGATCATATTCGGAAGCATCCCGAAAGGGATGCCGGTGGAAAAAGAGTGTTTGAGCGGAAAACTATCGTTCCTGTTCTTATGTATCCAGATCTGCGCGTTAGGCATCGCGTTACCCTTTATTAGTAAGGACCTGTTATGGATAGCCCAGAGATTGTTCAAGGTATAAAGGCCCGGTTCCCGGGTTCCGTGTCGGTATCCGAACCGTATCCGGAGGAGGTCTGCCTCGAGGTAGATAGCGGGGCCTTTAAGGACATCTGCCTTACGTTACATAAAAAACTGCGTTCGCCGGTAATGATGCTTTTTGCCGTCGATGAGCGGGAATGCTTAAAAAGATTTACGATACATGCCGTGTTTATCAACGCCAAAAAAGGCCAGTGGTTCACCGTAACGACGGCCGTTCCCCGGGAAACCCCCTCGTTCAATGCGTTGGCAACGGCCATACATTCAGCCGCGCTCTTCGAACGGGAGATCCGCGAGATGTTCGGTATCGAGCCGGCCGGCAACCCCGACATACGGCGGCTGAATCTGCATAATGAAGTCTGGCCTGAGGGGAATTATCCCTTGCGTAAGGATTTCACGGCGGTCGAAGCGGGTAACAGCGCGCCTGAGTATAAATTCGACAGGGTCGAAGGCGAAGGGATATTCGAGGTCCCGGTCGGGCCGGTGCATGCCGGGATCATCGGGCCGGGCCATTTCCGTTTCAGCGTCGCCGGAGAACCGATCATCAATCTGGAAACCAGGCTCGGATTTACGCACCGCGGCGTCGAAAAGCTTTTTGAAGGCATGCCGTATGCGGATGCGTCCGGCCTCGCCGAACGTGTTTCGGGCGACTCATCGTTCGCGCACAGCCTTGCCTGTGTCCGGGCATTCGAAAAGATATTCGGCGTATCTGTCCCTGCCAGGGCAACATACCTAAGGAGTATTTTCCTGGAACTTGAGCGTATGTATAATCATATCAACGATATCGGAGGTATGGCCGTTGATGTGGGCTTCAGCTTCCCTGCCGCATATGCCTCGATCGTCAAAGAGGCTATCCTGCAATTAAACGAAAAACTTACCGGGAACCGGTACCTTAAAACCACGGTTGTTACCGGCGGCATCAGGCACGACATCAATGAGATCAAAACAAAGATATTGCTCGGGTGTCTCGACGGTATACGCCATGATTTTGACGAGGCCGTGAAGATACTGACCTCATCCATTTCCTTTATGGACAGGGTCGATACCACAGGCGTTTTGAGGAGAAAAACAGCCGAGGACCTCGGCGTCCTCGGCCTGGCAGGCCGCGCCTCGGGCATTGCCCTGGACTTGCGCTCATACGATACGGGACCGTATAAGAAAGCAAAATTTAAAATGGCCGTAGAACAATCAGGCGATGTCCTGGCCAGGCTCAACCTGAGGATCGCCGAATTCAGGGAATCCTGCCGCCTGATCGGATTTTTTATAGACGATCTTCCCCAGGCAAAGGAATGTTATACTACGGCCGCACCGAAGGCAGGTTCGGGCATCGGCTATACCGAAGGATGGCGCGGACCGGTCTTATACTGGATCAAGACCGATGCCAAAGGGGCGATCGAACGCTGCAAGGTGGTGGATCCGTCTTTTCATAACTGGCAGGGGCTTTCGTATGCAGTGCTGGGAAACATCATCCCGGATTTCCCGTTGTGTAACAAAAGTTTTGACCTGTCATATTCAGGGAACGATCTATAATCATGCTGTACATATTTAAAAGCAGGCTGTTAAAAGGCGTTGTGACACGGCAGATCGAGCCTGGCCTCCGGGGCGAGGTCGAAGCGGCCGGCTTTCAATTGAGGGCACTGATCACCGAAAAATTCGGGCGGTCGCTTCACATTCGGGAAGTCGATACGGGCTCCTGCGGGGCGTGCGAATCCGAGATCATTGCGGCCAATAACCCTATCTATGATATCCAAAGGTTCGGCATAAACTTCGTGGCCTCGCCGCGGCACGCAGACGCGCTGCTGGTAACCGGGCCGGTATCAAAAAATATGCTTTGCGCGTTAAAAAAGACCTATGACGCAATGCCTGAACCGAAATTCGTCATCACTGCCGGAGACTGCGCGTTGGACGGCGGCGCCTTTAAAAACTCCTATTATGTCGAAGGCGCCGTAAGCAAGGTCCTGCCGGTCGTCCTGCACATACCCGGCTGCCCGCCGAGCCCGCTCACGATCATACAGACATTACTGGCGTTCTTCGAAAGCGGACGGCCTCATTGACCTCTTATTTCGAAAAGACCGTGTAGAACGCAACCGCCATCAGGAAAATACCGAACATCTTCCTCAGGACCAGGTTCGGAAGCGCCTCGGCCATGTTCGCGCCCAGTAAGCCTCCGATAACGAAGCCTATGCAAATGAATATGGCAACATAAAAATGGACATGGCCGCTCTGGTAATACCGCATAACAGCCAGAAGCCCTATCGGCAGGAGCATGATGGCAAGGGTCGTGCCCTGCGCCTCATGCTGGCTTAACCCCGCCAGAAAGATCAGGCCCGGTATCAGTATCGTACCGCCGCCGATACCGAACATGCCGGACAGCGTGCCTGCGGTCAGCCCTAAACCGAGATACAGAAGCTCTTTCATCGGCGGGGCCGGTTTATTCTTCTTTAGTAAAAACGCTTTCCGGCTCTATCACCGGGGCGTAATCCTCGGGGAACGGGAACGGGAACGTCGCCACCTCATAGAGCCCCGCGGCTGTCCTCATGACCAGCATGCCGAGCCCCTTGCCGAACCCGACAGTCAAACCGGTCAAAAGGTTCTGGTCGACGCTGACCTCATTCATGGTCTTAGGAAGTTCAACCCAGCCGGTCAGGACATTAATAGCGCCCCTGGTCAGTTTCTTGAGCGAATCCTGTTTGGCCGAATCCTCGGCATAACCCGCCTGCGCCAGGCAAAAAACCATACAAACGATAATTACCGCGGTCACTATTTTTTTCATAATTGCTGTCCCTCCCTTAAAATTTCATATATTGTACACCATGCGAACGGAATTGGGAACGGAAAAAAGAGCTTTCCTGTCTCCGGGATCCCTTTGAGCCCCTTGTCATTTTTTAGCGCCCGCGAGCGAAACGAGAGGATGCGAAGGCTCCTCAGGATGACAGAGGAATATTTCCCTTGAAAAAAAACCGTAAACAGTGATAATGAGTGTAGAAGGAGTCATCGCACGTGGACAAAAATGACGGAACGATCATATCGCTCGGCACCCCCCGGATAAATTCTCCGATCCGCAAAAAATTCGATTCCAACCGTCTCGGCAGGATCTTCATAAAAGACCGCGACAGGATGCTGTATAATATACGCCTCGAAGACATGGAAAAAAACTGCGGCGCCGGCACTGCGCTCTCGTTCGAAAAAGCCGGCCCCCGGGAAAAGATCTATTTCGAGCCGGCAAAGACAAAATCCGCCATCGTTACCTGCGGCGGTATCTGCCCGGGGCTTAACGACGTCATCCGCTCGCTGGTCATGACATTGTATTACCGCTACGGCGTCACGGATATCCTCGGGATATTGAACGGCTATCAGGGGCTGGTAAAAAAATCGGGATTGAAACCCATGGAACTGACGCCGGATTATGTCGACCACATCAATCATACCGGCGGCACCATACTCGGCACTTCGCGGGGCGCGCAAAATGCCGACGAGATGATCGACTTCATAGAAAAAGAGAAGATAAACCAGCTTTATGTGATCGGCGGCGACGGTACCATGAAAGGCGCCCTGACCATAGCCGACGCCGCCGAGCGCAGGAACGCGGAACTCTGCGTCATCGGCATACCGAAGACCGTGGATAACGATATACTGTATCTCGACAGGAGTTTCGGCTTCATTACCGCCAGCACTATCGCGGGCACGGTCGTCGAAACGGCCCACAACGAAGCGAAATCGCAATATAACGGCATCGGGTTGGTCAAGCTGATGGGGAGAAATTCCGGATTTATCGCGTGCCTGGCCGCGCTGGCCTCGGGAAACGCTAATTTCGTCCTTATCCCCGAGGTGCCGTTCACCCTCGAGGGGAAAAACGGTTTCCTGGGCGAGCTTGAAGACCGTCTTAAACGCCGTAAACATGCCGTCATCCTGGTCGCCGAAGGCGCGGGCCAGGAACTCATGCCGTCGGCTGCAACGGAAAAGGACGCCTCCGGCAACGTAAAATTAAAGGACATCGGATTATTTTTAAAAGACAGGATAAACGGTTATTTTAAAGAGAAGGACATCGAGACCAACCTCAAATATATCGACCCGAGTTACATGGTCCGCGCGGTGGGGACATCGTCCGTCGACAGCATATATTGTTATACGCTCGGTGAATATGCCGTCCATGCGGCCATGGCCGGCAAGACCAGGCTCGTCGTCGGCATGGTCCATAACGATTATGTGCATATCCCCATGGACCTCATCACCAAAGGCCGCCGCAAGGTCGATCCGCAGGGGCCACTCTGGTATTCGGTCCTCGAGGCGACCGGCCAAAAAGCGTGATGCCGTTTCCGATCCCACAATCTCTTACCTGCGGATTATCAAGGTATACGCCAAAGCAGATATAGCGGCAGAACAGGGGATGGTCAATACCCATGCCCAGACAATATTTCCTACAACTCCCCAACGGACCGCGCTTATCCGCCTCAGAGAGCCTATGCCCATGATAGCGCCGGTAATAGTGTGGGTGGTGCTTACCGGGATACCGAAACCCGACGAGATAAAAAGCATGATAGCGGCGCCGGATTCCGCGCAAAAACCGTCGACAGGTTTCAGCTTCGCGACCTTCTGCCCCATGGTTTTAACGATGCGCCAGCCGCCGAACATGGTCCCCAACGCTATGGTGGAGTAACACATGATGACGACAAAAAAAGGTATGTGAAATTCTTTACCTAGCAATCCGGCGCTGAAAAGAAGGCTCGCGATAATGCCCATGGTCTTTTGCGCGTCGTTGCCGCCGTGGCCGAGACTGTATAACGCAGCCGATATCAGCTGCCCTTTTCTGAAGATATGATCGACCTTTAACGGGGCACTCTTACGAAACAGCCAGTAAACAAGCATCCCAAAAAAGAATCCGAGGATAAGCCCCATGGTCGGCGCGATAAATATGAACGTGACGGTCTTAAATATCCCCTTCCACAGAAGGGCCCCGGGGCCTGCCTTGGCCAGCGCGGCGCCGATCATGCCGCCGATAAGCGCATGGGAAGAACTGGAAGGAAGCCCGAAATACCAGGTCGTAAGGTTCCACAGGCAGGCGCCCATGAGCGTTCCGAATATAACGCCTTTGTCCACTATCGCTATATCGATGATCCCCTTGCCGATGGTATTGGCGACATGAAGCCCGAAAAAAAAGAACGCTATAAAATTAAAAAATGCCGCCCAGAGGACCGCATAGCGCGGACGAAGTACCCTCGTGGATACGATCGTCGCGATGGAATTAGCCGAATCCTGGAAACCGTTCAGGAAATCGAAAAAAAGCGCGAGGGCGATCAGAAAAAAAATCTCGAACGTCATGCCTAGGCCTGCTTTACCAGTATATTGCTCACGATGTGCGCAACGTCCTCGCAAATATCAAGGACCGTTTCGGCATCCTGATAGATCTCTTTCCATTTAATGATAGCGATGGGATCTTTTTCCTTGTCAAAAAGCTCTCCGAGCATCTTGTCCCTCATCGCATCGCCGACATTTTCAAGCCGGTTTATCTCTATGCACGCCTCGGCAACGGATTTTGTATTCTTGGTGTTTTTCAGGCCCTTGACCGCGCACGTGACGCTATTCACGGATTCCTCGATGACCGAAGCGAATTCTATAAGGTTTTTATCGGCCTTGACGATCCGGTAGACTTTCAGGCGGTTCAGTATCGTATAGATCATGTCGGTGACGTCATCCAATTCCTTGGCCAGGGCATGGATGTCTTCCCGGTCAAAAGGCGTGATGAAGGTCTTATTCAACTGCGCGTGGATCACATGCGCGATTTCATCGCCCTGGTGTTCGATCTCATGCATGTTCTCAAGCGATGACTCATCAATGACGCCCTGCGATACGACCTCCTTAAAATAACGCGCCGCATCGACAGCATACCCTGCCTGTTTTTCGAACAGGTCGAAAAAATTAACTTCTTTGGGAAGAAATTTGAATAACATACAACCAGCCTCCTTTAATGTGTCCACCTATTATAGCCGCAATTTGCCTGTTTGGAAAGAAGGTTTTTTGAAGAAAAACGGCGCCCTAACGCAGCGGGTGGAACCCGGTCAAAAATCGCTCTACGGTTTCGGTAAACACCGCCGGCATTTCGACATGGACGCAGTGCCCCGCATGTTTTATTTCCTTACCTATGCTGTCAGGGATATTGTCGACAAGCGCCATGGACTCTGCCGGATAAATAAGTATATCGTCGGCCCCCATGATAACGAGGGTCCTGGCCTTGATGTTCTTTATACTCCCGCGGCCGTCGAACGCCTTAACAGCGCCGATCTGCCGCTTGAAGCCTTCCGCGGATTGCGGATACGGGTACGTCGACGCCTTTTTTATGAACGTTGCGACAAACCCTTTTCGTTCGAACGTCTTCGGAGAGAACGACCAGTACGACCATGAGCGCATCAACGCTTCACTGTCATGGCCTCTTTTAAAGCGGTTTAAAAAATCGTCGAAAAGGAAATTATTCCGCGCGGTCGAGACAGGGGCGGTAGCTTCGAGGACAAGCATCCCGACACGTTCGGGATAATGCGCGGCAAGCGTTCCGGCGATATACCCGCCCATCGAATGGCCGATGACATGGCATTTTTGTATCCTGAGATAGTCGAGCAGCTTCACTGCGTCGCCGGCCATGCAGCGGACCGAATACCGCGTGCGGGGCGTATCGCTCCTGCCTGAGCCGCGGTTATCGAACGTAATAACGCGGAAATGACGTGCGAGCCTGAGCGAGACGCCTGTCCAGCTGGCATGGTCAGCACCAAGGCCCGCAATCAGCAACAGCGGCTGCCCCTTCCCCTGTTCCTCATAATATAACGATATGTCGCCAAGTTTTACTCTAGGCATGGATCAAGATCTCACCTGCGGCCCCACCATATCCATCCGAACGATCTGACGCCCCAATAATACAGTAAAGCCATTTTAAAACCGTCCCGTTTTAAGATAGTATAAAATTCCCTATCCGCCTGTTTTCTCATGACCAGATACCGTATATCCCGGCTGAACTGGTAAAGCACGTCATGGACCAGCGAGGCGTAATAGGTCTTGCTTTTGCGTGTGGCGTAGTTAAGGACCGCTTCCGGCGTGCCGAAGAACATATCGTTCAATTTCCATTTGGGGCTGCAGCCGTCCCAGGAATAGCCGTTTCCGTGCGTCCCCTTGACCGTCATAGACCCGTCGGGCTCAAGTTTGAACCAGTCGTTCTCATACACGCGGCCTTTGATAGAGGTCCCGAGCGTGTAATTTTCCTTTATGCAGTAAACATATACGCCCATAAACCGCCTGACCGCCTGATTGAGTGTTACCGAAACGCGTGAAAGACCGCCCTGATAAGCGGCACGTTTCCCCGGCCCGGAGAAGCCGGCAGCAACGCCGGGCCATATACTATGGTGGCCGTTTTAAACCCCACGGATCCGAGCATTGCCAGAACCGCTTGCGGATTCGGGCCCCACCAGCTTGTTACATCATTGTTCAACTCGCCGCAGGCATAAAATCGCATAACGGGTTCCGGCACCGCGCACATATCGACATGCGTCTCTAGAATTAATTGTTTTTTGGTTACGCTAAAAGCTTTTTCAAGGGCCAACATGGGGTGGCGCATATGATACAGCACGCCCAGGAACAAAACCAGATCGAACATCCCTGTCTTTGCGGGGGTTATGTCAAGCACTTCCAAGAACATATCTTCGACGTTGGAATTGAGGGCTTTTTTTGCCAGATCAAATCCTGCCTTTCTACCCCATCCCTTGTCGCTCCAGCAGAACGAGTCGACGGCAAGCACCCTTGCGGCCCCGCGGCGTTCCGCTTCGAATGAAAAGAAACCGTCCCATGCGCCGATGTCGAGGACGCTCATCCCCTTCAGGTCCTCCGGCATCTTGATCGTCTTCAATTTTACGGCAGTTGCATCCTCACCGGGGGTTATGATGCCGTTCCCCAGGTCAATGGTATGCCACCACCGGATCTTCGCCACTTCCGCCTTCAGTTGGTCCGCATTCATAGGGGATATTATACAATAGCCGCAGAGTCCTGGGTAATATTTTATTCCCGACACATTTCTTACGTTTCTGTTACGGTACGGTTACCTAACGGCCGGGGTATTGTGATATGCTTTGTATAAGAGGTGCGGAATGGTCAAATATTATCCCCTTATCGTACGGGTCATCTTATCCATCGTTTATATTGCGGGCATTATCCTTCTTCTACTGTCGCCGATATATTCCTGATTCTCCACGTTAGAAAAAGCCTATCGCTTACGCCGCGGTCGATATCGCCTCCCACAGTGTCTTCATCGCAGCTTCAAGTTCCGGCGTGAGTGGCGCAGGCACCGGTGTGATTATGGAGATGACATACGGTATATCATCCCGGGCCAGCGCATCGTCAAGTTTTTCGAGCCATCCATCGATCATCCCGGACAGGGAGAACATGCCCTTGCCGGTTTCCGGGCCGACAAGAATGCAGATGGATACTTTCTTATCCTGCAAGTCCCGTCCGAAATCCGTTTCGATCTCCGTTTGAAGTTTATGCGCGTCATCCTTGGTCTTGAGAGGATCGGTGGCTATGGCCATATATTCTCCGTCCGCCAGCGTTTCCGCGAAGAAATCATGTATAACAGCGACCCTGCCCTTTGGATCGGAGGCACTATAGCCGAGCCTTTCGGCTTCCTGCCGGATCTCGGCCTCCGGTATGCCGGATACGGTGAATTTCCCTGGCAGACGCAAGGCCTTCCTGATCCCGTCCGTAGCAAACCCGTCGATGAGCCCGGCATCGTTATCGGTTACGCCCGTTATCACGAGCTCAAATTCTATAGCGTCGGCCTCTTGGGATCTCTGTTTGAGTAATCCGGCGCTCTCTAACGCCAGCGCGATATCCGGCGAGTTCCTGAGGACATCGACGGGCAGGCAGAATTTGAACTTCGAGGGCGCCCTGAGCTTCTGGCATGTCCCGTGGAGTTTGCTTACACATAAACGTATACCGCCCTCGTTCCGTACTTCAGCGTTCAGAGCGGCTACGGCACGGTGGGCAGTGCCCTCACCGCCGCCGGCCGTCTCCGCCATCGCGGCCATATATACCGGATGGGACAGTGATTTAAGTGCGTCGACGATCTTTATCAGATATTCTTTTCTCCTATGCGTATGAACCCGGAACATCTCCGTAAAGAATGCTGCGGCATCAGCCGGGCCGAGAGCTTCGACAATGCCTCGAACTACGGCTTTCGGATCGATCTCAATAAAATCGCTCTCGCTTGTCATTGAAGCGTCAGGGTCGCTCGAATCCGTTTCCCTTGCGGGAGGCGGGACCTCGAGGTTGTCTATAAGGCTAAAGATGACCTCAGACGCAGTTACCGGCAGGAGCCACGCGGACAGGTCTGTCAGGTCCACATCCCTGGAAACAGGGACAAGCTCTTCCTCTTTCTCTTCCATATATATACGCGGGTGGACATCCGGCCTTATCCGGTGATGCCCCTTATCGATAAGATGAGCGCTTATGGCATGCCCGTCCTTTGAGTAATCGATCATAAATTGATTTCTATGCGGTTCCCATACAAAATAACCGCCGAGTTTTTTCCAGACGCTGACGGCTTCTTTTACGACCAGCATCTGTTCTTTGTAACCGCGGATCGACTCGTCAAATGTCCGGCTCCGATACAATGGCCCGGTGACCGCAAGGGACCCGTCGCGGAGCGATTCGATCACGCCAAAAGGTATTCCCAGCTTCTCATTGATGATCTTGGTCTGGGCGTCGTGCGCCAGCACAATGTCCGTAGGATCCCATGGGATATGCCTTGTCCTCGATATCTTAAGGATAAATTCTGCTTCGTTAAATTGTCCCTCTGCCGACGTCACCTTGACGGCATACACATCACGATGTGTCCCTGCAAAGGAATAAGGGGAAACAACTACTTTTCCGATATCGGCCTTCGAGCAATCGATGCCATTGACACGTTTAAGCGTTTTTTCCAGTGTTTTAGAGTTGATGAACAGGTATTCGAGATCGCGTTTGGTGATTTCATCATTCATGCGGTCCGAAAAATTCACTTCACAATTTACACGGTCCGGAGTTCCGGCGGCGGTCCGGGCAGCGCCGGTGCCCGAAGAATAGAATTCGTCATCTATACCGCGCGACAACGGATCGAAAGAACGGCCTACCAGCCCCGTGAGCCGTTCTTTAAGAAAAGAATTAAGCCAGGGATATTTTTCGCTATTTCGCTCTCTGGTAACGATCTCGTCCCACTGGCCGGTGCCCGGGGACGGGGCCAGCAAACGATACTGCGAGTCAAACCGAAGCCGCACAAACGATTGCCGGTTATCCAGCACCTTTTCAAGCCCATGCCATGTGCCGGCCTCGTCAACCGGCGCCGTATAGATATCGTAAGCTACCTCGATAGCTCCTTCGTTCACCAGGACATTCCTGTTGTTTATCATGAGAAGCACGACATACGCCTGATGTTCCGGAGAACCCGAAGGGGGCCTGTAAATCCATAGTATCCTTGATTTTACAAGATCAACGTTGAATGACCTGAACCTCTGCAATACCGTCCTTCCTCCTGCCTGATTCGCCGGGGCCGACACAACAGGCACTTCCCGTGTCAAGTCCCCGATGATCCGGTCGATCGCTTCTTCAGCCTTGGCAAACGCCGCCCGAACTCTTTCCGCGTAGCCGTTCGGAACCCCGGTCGATTTCAGGAAAAGACCCATACTATCTTTTGCCTTACGTCTGGTTTCTCTTACAGTATCTATAACGGCTGCGCTGACCTTTCCGTTCGCTACAGCGCTCCCGGCATTCATCAAAGAGTGGTTCAGGTTTCCGAGATCATCGATCATCCGCTGCCCACGCACCATAGTATCAGGCTGCTCGACAGCTCTGGCATATCTGGTCAACTCGTATATATAGTAGAGGCATTCTTCCGCTCCTCTATACGGATCTTTAGCGATATCTATGGCCGGAACAACAGGCCATTCCTGCAAATCAACTTTTCCTGTCGTCGATACCGTGTCTGCCGCCTCCGCCGCCGGCGGTGCCGGGGCGGCAGCAGCCGTACTGTTGAATGGCTTTAACCCATCGCCGGACATAGCTGCCTGTGCGGCTGAAACCGATTTCGAGGCCGGGCGAGGACCTTGCAGAACCGGTAAACTTATCGTAACAACACCGCCGGTAGCCGTGTCCTCGATATTGAGTTTACCGCCGGTCATGTCCAGCAGATCCCTTTGCCATCCGAACTGCAATCGTGGATCAAACGGATCCGGATGGTCTTCGCGGTTATATAAACGGAACATCCACTCTCCAGCATCACTAAAATGATTTCCGAATAAAAATCGTATCTCGACGAACCGGCCGTCGTTCGAAAGCCCGGTTACGATACGTTCGCCTCTATTTAAACCGCTATACATCGTACACATAATGTCCTGGAACACATACGCAACAACGGCCTCGTCAGACCATGCTAACGGCATCCCATGCGCAAGATCTAACGGTAAATTCTTTTTTATCACACCCGAATTAGACAATGTATCAAGAGCCGATTGTTGCCAATCTCCAATCCGGTCGTTTATGGCTATGCCCTCGCGGACAAGGGAGGCCCTGTGTTCATCAACGAATTTTTTAAGCGCGGCAACCCCTTTTCTCTGATCCTCACCTATCCCTTTATCAGCAGGCAGGTTATCTCCGATCTCAACGCACCATTTCTCAAGCTGATCGGCTAGATACTGAATATAGATTGTATATAAGTGTGCGCACTCCTCGTTTTCCGGTTCGCGCATTAATTGCAAACCGGTATATAATCCAAGGCAAAGGTCATAAAACTGATATTTCGGCGCCGAAGCGAATCTATCCCACCATACTCTCGTCCGCCAATCTTCCGCATATTTATCGGCATGAAGGGTAGTATCAAGCTTATCGACTGCTTCACGCAACAACATAGCATACGTAACCAACGGCGACGATCCATCATCGTCCGTCCCGTACGCGACGTCGGATATGGATTCTCCCGAACTTACGGATGACAACTGCTGACCTTGCTGTCCTGCGGTGGCAGGAATAATGCCTTCCTCGTCTGACAGAACGCGATCTATCGTATCCATTGACGGAGTTACTAATGTTTCTATCCGCTTGGCCTCTCTATTCACCGTCTGCGCAGGTGTCTCACCCC